>CADAHU010000014.1 GCA_902787835.1 uncultured Eubacteriales bacterium | reverse complement strand
GCCAGGCGCATCAGGCTCTTGAGGGCGTCGGTGGTTTTGCCCTTGCTGCGGGCCTCCAGCATTTTGCCCACGGTGATCAGCGTCAGGATCATGGCGGCGGATTCAAAATAGAAATCCATCATATAATTCATGACCGCCTGCTGATCGCCGTCCACCACGGCCCGGGTCATGGCCAGGAGCACGTACACGCTCCAGACGAAGGACACCGAGGAGCCCAGCGCCACCAGCGTATCCATATTGGGGGCGCGGTGCCACAGGGATTTGAAGCCGCTGATAAAAAACCGCTGATTGATCACCATCACCAGCGCCGCCAGCACCAGCTGCACCAGGCCCATGGCCACATGATTGTTATCAAAGAAGCGCGGCAGGGGCCAGCCCCACATCATATGCCCCATGGATACGTACATCAGAGGCAGCAGCAGGCACAGGGAGGCGATCAGCCGCTTTTTCAGCTTGGGCGTTTCGGTATCCCGCAGGCTGTCCAGGGCGTCCGCCGGGGATGCGGATTTCCTTTCCGCACCCTTTTCCGATGCGCCGTAGCCCGCGTTTTCCACCGCGCGGATAATCTCCGCGGGAGCCGCCGTGCCCTCCACGCCCATGGAATTGGTCAGCAGGCTCACGGCGCACTGGGTCACCCCCGGCACCTGGCTGACGGCCTTCTCCACCCGCGCCTGACAGGCGGCGCAGCTCATACCGGTCACATTGTATTGCTTCATTTATGTTCACCTCATCAGGCGTTCCAGGGTGGTCATCAGTTCGTCCACCACGCCGTCGTTGCCCTCCCGGATATCGCGCACCACGCAGGAATGCACGTGAGCGCGCAGCAGCTCCCGGTTAAAGGCGTTCACCGCCGCGGCGATGGCGGCGGACTGGGTCAGCACATCGTTGCAGTAGGCGTCCTCCTCGATCATTTTGCGCACGCCGCGCACCTGGCCCTCGATGCGGCTCAGGCGGTTGAGCAGCTTTTTCTTTTGCGCCTCATCCCGATGGGTGGTGCGGCAAGCCGGGCAGCCCTGTTCGCTCATGATTCCATCCTCCAAATTACAAATACCCCCTTGGGGTATCTATATCATATACCCCCGGGGTGTATTTGTCAATGTATTTTTTATGCTTTGTCTTGATGGAAGCCCCGGAATATGGTAGACTGATTTTATTGAAGATATACAGGCAGACCGCCGCGCCGAGCAACGTTTTTTTCAGGAGGTCCGCATTCATGGAACGCATTACAGGATCGCTGCGCATCCTGCTGCCCTTGGCGCTGATGCTGGCGCTGGGCGTATTGTGCCGCCGCAAAAAGCTGATCAGCCGGGCCGGCGTGGACGCGCTCAAAACCGTGGCGGTGCAGATCGGCCTGCCGGCGGTGCTGCTGCATACCTTTGCCGTCACCCGCTATACCCTGATGGATCTGCTGATCCCGCTGATCATGTACCTGATCTGCATCGCCGCCTGGCTGCTGGGCCGGGCGGGCGGGCGGCTGCTGCGCCTGCCGGGGCGGTTTACGCCCTTCCTGACCACCGGCTTTGAGGCCGGCATGCTGGGCTATGCGCTGTTTACCCTGCTGCACGGCGGCGATCGGGTGGCGGAGTTCGCCCGCATCGATCTGGGCCAGGTGCTGTTCGTTTTTACGCTGTACAAGATCCTGCTGGGCCGCGGCGGCGACAGCCGTCCCACAGCCGGGCAGCTGATGCGGGAGATGCTTGCCTCCCCCATCAT
This sequence comes from uncultured Eubacteriales bacterium, assembly GCA_902787835.1. Taxonomy (GTDB): domain Bacteria; phylum Bacillota; class Clostridia; order Christensenellales; family Aristaeellaceae; genus SFMI01. Next base: position 18,363 of record CADAHU010000014.1, on the reverse strand, counting down.
CCTGGCCATCCTGGCGGGCGTGCTGTTGGGCGCCACCGGGCTGTATCAGGCCCTGATCCCCTCGGGCGCCGCCGGCATCCTGGACGCCTGCACCGATTTTGTATCGGCCCCGGTCAGCGCGCTGATCCTGCTGTCCATCGGCTATGATCTGAAGCTGTCGGATATCTCCTGGCGCGCCACCCTGGGCGCGGTAGGGCTGCGGCTGGCCATCATGGCGGCGCTGGGCGCGGGCATGCTGCTGCTGTGCCGCCTGCTGTGGCAGGGGCCGGGGCTGGACGCCGCGGTGATCCTGATGTTCATCCTGCCGCCGCCCTATGTGCTGCCGGTGTTTGCCGATGACGCCGATCAGCGGGCCTACCTTTCTTCCGCGCTGTCGGTCTCCACGCTGATCTCCATTCTGGGCTTCGGCGTGCTGGCCTTGCTGGGCATATAATTTGATTTTTGCACAAGGAGGGATTTGTTTATGCTGCTGGGCGGAACCGTGGCCGGCGCATTCTCCGGCCCCAAGGAATGGGAAGCGCTGCTGATCGCATCGCGCTTCAAGGCTGTCACCGCACCCTTTAACTGCCATACGCCCCGGGCGGAGATCGACGCGTACTGCGATATCGCCGCGCGCCATCATGTAAAAATCGCGGAGCTGGGCATCTGGAAAAACCTTTTTGATCCCGACCCGGCGGCCGCCGCGCAGAACCTGGATTACGCCAAGCGGCAATTGGCCCTGGCAGAGGAAGTGAACATCCCCTGCGCGGTGAACATATCGGGCTCCGTCAGCCCCATCTGGGACGGCGCGGCCCCCGGCAATTACGCCCCGGAAACCTATGACCGCATCGTCGCCAGCATCCGGGAAATCCTCGATGATGTGCGGCCCACCCGCGCCTTTTATACCCTGGAGCCCATGGCCTGGATGATCCCCGACGGGCCGGACGTATACCTGCAGCTGATCCGCGATGTGGACCGCCCGCAGTTTGCCGCCCATATGGATTTTATCAACATGATCAACTGTCCCCGGCGGTACCTGGCCCCGGAGGCTTTTATCGAGGAGTGCTTCCAAAAGCTGGGGCCCCATATCAAGAGCACCCACATCAAGGACACCCGCATGGATCCCCACCGGCTCACCACCCTGATCCAGGAGTGCTCCCCCGGCGAGGGCACGCTGGATTACGCCCGGGTGCTGGCCATCCTGAACAAGTATCTGGCCGCCGACGCGCCGGTGCTGCTGGAGCATATGCAGACCTTTGAGGAATACCGCGTTTCCTATGATTATGTGGCGGGCAAGGCCGCCCAGGCCGGCATCCCGGTGTGACTCTCAGACAGGAGCAAGCCATGAATATCTTTGTATGCATCAAGCAGGTCCCCTCCACCAACAAGGTGCAGGTGGACGAAAAAACCGGCGTCCTCAAGCGCGACGGCGTGGCCGGCAAAATGAACCCCTACGATCTGTACGCCCTGGAGACCGCCCTGCGCCTGCAGGAGCAGCACGGCGGCACGGTGACCGTGGGCACCATGGGGCCGCCCCAGGCCCAGGCCGTGATCCGGGAGGCCTACCGCATGGGCGCGGATACCGGCTATGTGTTCTCCGACCGGCGGCTGGGCGGGGCCGACGTGCTGGCCACCAGCTATACCCTGAGCCAGGCCATCCGCAGCGTGGGCGATTTTGACCTGATCCTCTGCGGCAAGCAGACCACCGACGGCGATACCGCCCAGGTGGGCCCCGCCATCGCCGAGCATCTGGGCATCCCTCACGCCGCCTGGGTCACGCAGATCACCGTCGCCGGCGACGGCGTGGACTGCCGCCAGCAGCTGCAGGACGTGATCGAAACGGTACACATGCCCTTCCCCTGCCTGGTCACGGTGGAGCAGGAGATCTGCATGCCGCGCCTGCCCTCCCTGAAGGCCGCCCGGGAAACCGACAAGCGGGAGATCCACATCCAGGGGCTGGACAGCTTTCTGGATACCGACGAGAACCATTACGGTCTGGCGGGCAGCCCCACCCAGGTGGAGCGCATTTTCCCGCCCGAGCACGATACGCAGCACGAGGTATGGCAGGGGCCGGACAGCGCCGACCGCCTGCACGGGCAGCTGAAAAAATGGAAATTTATCTAAAGGAGGAGCAGAGCCATGGCAAAGATCGCTGTATTGGACCGTAAATGCACGGGCTGCGGGGCCTGCGCCTCCGCCTGTCCCTTCGGGGCCATCGATATGAAGGAGGGACGCCCGGAAATGAACGCCGCCTGCCGGGTGTGCGGCATCTGCGTCAAAGCCTGCCCGCAAAAAGCCATCCTGCGGCTGGAAACCAAAACCGCCTCGGTGGATAAAACCCAGTGGCGGGATATATTGGTATTCGCCGAGATCAGCGGCGGACGGCTGCACCCGGTCTCGCTGGAGCTGATCGGCAAAGCCCGGGAGCTGGCCGCGGGCGTGGGCTACCAGGTAAAGGCGCTGCTGATCGGCAGCGAGGCAGAGCCCTTCGCCCAGGAGCTGCGCCACTGGGGCGTGAGCCAGATCGCGGTGTACGATGATCCCGCCCTGGGCTATTTCCGGGCGGACGCCTACGCCGCCTGCGCGGAGGATTACATCAAGTACGCCAAGCCCAGCGTGGTGCTGGTGGGCGCAACCAGCCTGGGCCGCTCCCTGGCCCCGCGGCTGGCCACCCGTTTCCATACCGGCCTGACCGCCGACTGCACCCGTCTGGAGCTCCGGGAAAACACTGATCTGGTGCAGATCCGCCCGGCCTTTGGCGGCAATATCATGGCCCAGATCATCACCACCAACACCAGGCCTCAGTTTGCCACCGTGCGCTACAAGGTGATGAACGCCCCGGCGCGCAGCGAGGCAGCGGCGGGCGAGATCCTGCGCCGAAAGCTTCCCGCCGGCGTGGCCGCATCGCCGGTCACCTGCGTCAGCGTGACGCCCATCCCGCCCAAGCGGAGCATATCGGACGCCGAGATCCTGGTGGTGGGCGGCCGCGGGCTGCAGAAGGAAGCGGACCTGGACATGATCCGGGAGCTGGCATCCCTGCTGGGCGGCGACTGGGCCGTTTCCCGTCCGCTGGTGGAAAAGGGCTGGGCGACCAACGACCGGCAGATCGGCCTCTCCGGCCGCACGGTGCGTCCCCGGCTCATCATCACCTGCGGTGTGAGCGGGGCCATCCAGTTCACCTCCTGCATGAACGCCCGCGACCACATCGTATCCATCAACACCGATCCCGACGCGCCCATATTCGGCGTGGCCCACGTGGCCATCGTGGAGGATCTGTATACCGTGGTGCCGCAGCTGATCCGCCGGCTGAAGGAGGAAGCAAAATGAAATACAACCCTGTAACGCAGGCCGATCTGGCCTTCTTCCGGGATCTGCTGCCGGGCCGCGTGTTTGCCGGGGAGGAGATCTCCACCGATTATGATCACGACGAAATGACCGAGTACGGCCACTTTTTGCCCGAGGCCGTGCTGCAGGCGCTGACCGCAGAGGAGGTGAGCGCCGTGCTGAAATACTGCAACGAGCATCTGATCCCGGTAACGCCCAGGGGCGCGGGCACGGGTCTGTGCGGCGGCTGCGTGGCCATCCACGGTGGCATCGTGCTCTCCACCGAAAAGATGAAAAAGGTGCTGGAGGTGGACACCCGCAACATGACCGCCACCGTGGAGCCCGGCGTGCTGCTGATGGAATTTCCCAAATCCCTGGAGGGCACCGGGCTGTTTTATCCCCCCGATCCGGGGGAAAAGACCGCCACCATGGGCGGCAACGCCATGACCAACGCCGGCGGCATGCGCGCCGTGCGCTACGGCGTCACCCGGGATTATGTGCTGGGCATGCAGGTGGCGCTGGCGGACGGCAGCATCATGGAGCTGGGCGGCAAAACGGTAAAGACCTCCAGCGGGTACAGCCTGATCGATCTGATGATCGGCAGCGAGGGGACGCTGGGCTTTTTGACCCGGCTTACCGTCAAGCTGGTGCCCGAACCCAAGGTCAATCTGTCGCTGCTGATGCCCTTTGATGATCTGGACGCCTGCATCGACGCCGTGCCCCGCATCCTGGCCTGCGGCTGCGAGCCCACCGCCGTGGAGTTCATGGAGCGGGAGGTGATCCGCTGCGCAGAGACCTACCTGGGCAAGCAGTTCCCCGATACCAGCGCCGACGCCTACCTGCTGGTGCGGCTGGACGGAGCCAGCCAGGAGGCGCTGCAGCCCGCCATGGATACCCTCACCGATCTGGCGCTCTCCCTGGGCGCCCGGGACGTGCTGCTGGCCGATACCGACGAGCGCAAGGAGAGCATATGGAACGCCCGCGGGGCCTTCCTGGAGGCCATCAAGGGCAGCACCTCCACCATGGATGAGTGCGACGTGGTGGTGCCCCGGGATACCATCGCGGCCTTCGTGCGCCGCATGCTGGAGATCGGCCAGGCCCAGGGCATCCTCATCCGCTGCTTTGGCCATGCGGGCGACGGCAACCTGCATATCTACGTCTGCCGGGATGATCTGCCCGAGGACGCCTGGAAGCAAAAGGTCTCCGCCGTGATGGAGCAGCTGTACGCCGCCGCCCGGGAAATGCGCGGCGAGGTCAGCGGCGAGCACGGCATCGGCCACGCCAAGCGGCAGTTCCTTCGGGAAAGCGTGGGTGACAGGCAGATGGAGCTGATGCGCGGCATCAAGCGGGCCTTCGATCCCAACGGCATTCTGAACCCCGGAAAAGTCATCTGAAACAAAAAAATCCCCTTCCCGCAAGGGAAGGGGAAAATCCGTTTCAAAGTCTGACAGCATCGATGGGAATCACACCCTCCACATCGGTGACGCCCAGGCCGGGCGCATCGGGCAGGGTGATATCCTTTTCTTGGAACACCGCGCCGCCGCGCACCGGATCGCTGGCGCACAGCATGGGGCCGTCCAGATCCACCTTGGTGACGATGCCCCGGGCGCAGGCCAGGTGCGCCGCGGCGTTCACCGCCACGCGGCCCTCCAGCATGCAGCCGATCATGCACTGAACGCCGTACAGCTCGGCCAGGGTGGCGATCTTGAGGGCGTTATGGATGCCGCCGCACTTCATCAGCTTGATGTTGATCAGGTCCGCCGCGCCCAGCTGCAGGATGCGCAGGGCGTCCTCCGGCCCGAACACCGCCTCGTCGGCCAGCACGGGCACGTAGCTGTGCTGGGTCACATACTTGAGCCCCTCCAGGTCATGGGCCTTTACCGGCTGCTCCACCAGCTCGATATCCAGCCCCTTCTCCTGCATGCCATTGAGGATGCGCACAGCCTCCCGGGGCGTCCAGGCCTGGTTGGCGTCGATGCGGATCACGGTATCGGCGGGCACGGCGGCGCGCACCGCGGCCAGACGGGCCACATCCAGTGCCGGATCCACGCCCACCTTCATCTTGAGGCAGTCAAAGCCGCGGTCGATGGCGATCCGGGCGTCCCGGGCCATCTCCTCCGGGCTGTTTACGCTGATGGTCAGATCGGTGACCAGCTGATTGCGCGCACCACCCAGCAGCTTATATACCGGAATGCCGTAGCGCTTGCCGTACAGATCCCACAGCGCCATATCCACCGCGGCCTTGGCGCTGCTGTTGTGCACCAGGGCGGTCTGCACGGTATGCATCAGCGTTTCAAAATCCTCCACCTCCCGGCCCAGCAGGGCGGGGGCCAGATGATTTTTCAGCGCGCCGCAGATGCCCTCGGCGGTATCGCCGGTGATCACGCCGGTGGGCGGCGCTTCGCCGAAGCCGACGTGCTCCGTATCGGTATGGATCCGCAGGATGATATCCTCCACGCTGGCCACGGTGCGCAGCGCGGTCTTGAAGGGCGTGCGCAGGGGGATCGATACCCGTCCCCATTCCAAAGCAGTGATTTTCATGTTTTTTCTCCCGATTTTTATGAACAGAGGGTGGATTTATGCAGTTTGACCGTTTGACGGAATACCTGGATCATTTGCCCCGGGAGGGCGTGCCCGGCTGCGAAATGCTGGTGTGGATCGATCATCAGCCGGTATACCGGCATCTGGCCGGGGAAGCCCGGGAGGGCATGACCTACTGGCTGTACTCTGCCACCAAGGTGCTGACCATGACTGTGATCCTGCGGCTGATCGAGCAGGGCGCGCTGCGCCTGGACAGCCGGGTGAGCGATTACCTGCCGGAATACGCCCATCTGACCGTGCGGGAGGGCGATATCCTGCGCCCGGCGCGGACGGAAATGACGCTGGAGCATCTGATGGCCATGCAGGGCGGCCTGGATTATGAGCCCGCCCCCGCGGTGCAGCGTCTGCTGGACGCCACCGCCAACCAGGCCGATACCGTGCAGATCGCCCGCCGCTTCGCCTTAAAGCCGCTGCATTTCGACCCCGGCCAGGGCTTCCGCTACAGCCTGTGCCATGATGTGGCCGCCGCCGTGGCTCAGGCGGCCACGGGCAAGCCGCTGTCCGTCCTGGCCCGGGAGCTGGTGCTGGATCCCCTGGGGATCCGGGATCTGACCTTCCATCCCGATGCCTCCCGGCTGGCCCGCCTGGCCCCGCAGTACACCGTCGACGCCGCCGGGCAGACCGTGCCCGCGCCAAACATTCGGGGCGGGCTGAGTGAATTGCCCAACTACGAGAGCGGCGGCGGCGGGCTGATGGGCGACGCAGACAGCTATATCCTGCTGGCCGACGCCCTGGCCAACGGCGGCGTGGGCAAAAACGGCGCGCGAATCCTGAAAAAGGAAACCATCGATGATATGCGCCGCAACCGCCAGGAAGGCCCTTCCATGGAAGATTTCAAGCGCGTCAAACACAAGCGCGGCTACGGCTACGGCCTGGGCGTGCGCACGCTGCTGGAGCCCGATACCTCCCGCAGCCCGGTGGGGGAATTCGGCTGGGACGGCGCGGCGGGCGCCTGGGTGATGATGGATCCCGACCACCGCATCGCCGCCTTCTACGCCCAGCACGTGCTGAACATGAACCGTGCGTATTACGAATTCCACCCGGCCATCCGCGATCTGCTTTACGAGGCGCTGTAAAACAGCAACCGCGACAGCTGGGCCGCGCCCTGGGCGGGCGACCTGCGCGGCTCCGTGATGCGGATGTCCGGCAGCGCCTGCTCCAGGCGTTCCTGGGTCAAGCCGCGGATCAGCGGATAATACTTGAAGATGCTGCCGGTCAGCGCCACCTCGCCCCGGGCCATGCCGGCCTTTTTCCAGGCGGCGATCACCAGGCACGACAGCTCCTCCGCGGCGCGCTCGGCAATTTGGCGGGCCGCGGCATCCCCGGCTTCCAAAGCGGGCAGCAGCAGATCAGACAGGGCGGCGATCTCCTTTTTGCCGGTGGCGGGCGCGTAGAGCCAGGTGATCATGGGGCCAATTTCCGAAATATCCAGCCGCTTGAACACCCCTTCGGTCAGGCAGGTTTCCGGCCCGCGGCCGTCAAAGGCGCGCACCACGGCCATCAGGATATCCCGGCCGATGGCGTAGCCGCTGCCGCCGTCGTCGATCAGGTAGCCGTACCCGCCGGTACGGAAGTTGCTGCCCTGGGCATCCCGCCCATAGCACACCGAGCCGGTGCCGGCGATGAGGATCGCCCCCGGGCCCTCCACCGCACCCTCCAGGGCGATTTCCTGGTCGCCCAGCAGGCGCAGCGGGCCGGCGTAGCCGCTGTTTTTGATGGTGTCCTCCAGCATTTCCCGGGCGGCGCGGTTACTGACCCCGGCGGCGCCCACCACCAGCCCGCCGCAGGCAGCCAGCCCGCCGGGCAGCCCCGCCATAAAGCGGACGCAATCCTCCACCGTGCGCGACACGGTCTGCGCCGCCGCGCCGTTCAGGTTCAGCGGGCCGCACACCGTTTCGGCGATCACATGGCCGGCTTCATCCAGCGCGCAGACGCCGGTTTTGGTGCCGCCGCCATCCCATCCGCAGTAATACATCAGCCGTTCTCCTTCCGCTGCCGCAGCGCCTGGGCAATGCGTCCGTCGGCGGCGTCCAGCACCGCCCGGGCTTCCGCCGCGTCCAGCCCCAGCAGCAGCATCACGATGGCGGTCTTGCAGTGAAAGTCGCACTTTTCCAGCGTCGCCTGGGCGGTCTGCTCATCCGTCCCCGTGGCGGCGCACACGATGGATACCGCGCGGTGATACAGCTTTTCGTTGCTGGCCTTCACATCCACCATCAGGTTGCCGTACACCTTGCCCATTTTGATCATCACGCAGGTGGAGAGCAGGTTGAGCACCAGCTTCTGGCAGGTGCCGCTCTTCATGCGGGAGGAGCCCGTGACCACCTCCGGCCCGGGGACCGGGGCCATGGTGATATCGGCATGGCGGGACATTTCGCTGTCATGGCAGCAGGTGAGCGCCATCACCGGCGCGCCCAGGGAACGGGCGTAATCCATGGCCCCCAGCACGTAGGGCGTGCGCCCGCTGGCGGCGATGCCCACCAGGGCGTCCCTCGCGCTGAAATCATGGGCGCGCAGATCGGCTTCGCCCAGCTCCCGGCTGTCCTCCGCGCCCTCCACGGCCTTGAGGAAGGCGGGCGCGCCGCCGGCGATCAGCCCCACCACCAGGCCGGGATCCACCCCGTAGGTGGGCGGGCATTCCGCCGCGTCCAGCACGCCCAGGCGGCCCGAGGTGCCCGCGCCGCAATAGAACAGCCGCCCGCCGGCATGCACCTTTTCATAGATGGCGTCGATGCTGCGGGCGATCTCCGGCAGCACCGCCCGCACGGCCTCCGCGCAGCGGTGATCCTCCTCGTTGATCAGCGTGACCATATCCAGCGTGGACAGGGTATCGATCTGCGCGGTGCGCGGATTGCGCTGCTCGGTATCGATTTTGCGAAGCTCCACGGCCATGTATCTTCACTCCCTTTTATCTGTTTTCCCTTGTTTTTCCCGTCCATTATAGCATCGACGGACGGGATTGACAACTTGATTTTGACATAACTATGCAGATGGAGGCATACAAAAATGACACAGGATTTCCAGTCTTTCCTCGCATCCGAAATGACCCGCGGCCGGGAAACAGGCTGCTACGCCTGCGCCGCCGCGGCGGTGGGCGTGCGCGATCGGGTGCTTGCCCGGACCTTCACCGGCGAGGCGCCGCAGCCCGGCGAGCATCCGGTGGATGAAAGCACCCGCTTCGATATGGCTTCCCTTTCCAAGGTGCTGGGCCCCACCATGATCGGCCTGCGCGCCCTGGAGGAGGGCACGCTCTCCCTGACCGAGACGGTGGGCGATTTCTTCCCCGACGCCCCGGCGGACAAGCGCGGCATCACGGTGCAAATGCTCATGACCCACACCGGCGGCTTCAACCCCTCCTTCCGGCTGGACAGGATGGGCATCACCCCGGATCAGGCCGTTGCGGCCATCCTGGCGCGGCCGCTGGACGACGTCCCGGGCAAGCGCCCCATGTACAGCTGCATGGGCTATATCCTGTTTGCCAAAATGCTGGAAAAGCGCTTCGGCAAGCCGCTGAATATCCTGGCAAAGGAGCGGGTATTCGATCCTCTGGGCATGACGGAAACCGGCTACTGCCCGCCCCGGGACGCCATATGCGCCGCCACCGAGGTCGATCCCGATACCGGCAAGCCCTGGATCGGCGTGGTGCACGATGAAAACGCCCGGTTTCTGAAGGGCATATCGGGCAACGCAGGCGTTTTCATGCCCCTGAAGGACGGCATCCGCTTTGCCGCCATGCTGGGCAGCATGGGCGGCGATTATCTGAAGCGCGAAACCATGAAGGCCGCCATCCGCAATTACACCCCGGGGCAGGACGCCCATCGCGGGCTGGGCTTCCAGCTGGCGGGCACCGAGGGCTGCTTCTTCAGCGCCGCCGTGCCGGAAAATTGCTTTGGCCATACCGGGTTCACCGGCACCAGCCTGATGGTGGAGCCGGAGAGCGGCTTCTGGGCGCTGCTGCTCACCAACCGGGTCTATCCCACCCGGCAGAGCGACGGGCTGTTCCCCTTCCGCCGGAATCTGCATGCGGCGCTGTGGGCCATGTACACGCAATTTACTGTTGACAAGCAGCGGGATTTGGTGTAATCTATTTGTATAAAAATCAGCGGATTAATATTTGTTTATTCACGTATTTTGTTTTATTAATCCAAGGGCAAAGGAGGAGAAATCCGTTGCGTAAAGAGCAAATAACCCTGGCCAACGGAAAGGTCATCCGCAAAAAGAAAAAATTCACGCTGGATGATATTCAGCTGTTTTTCCTTTCGCTGCCCACGGTGATCTGGTATCTGATTTTCTGCTATCTGCCCATGTTCGGCCTGATCATCGCCTTCAAGCAGTATAAGGTGGCCCCGGGCAAGGGATTCCTGTACAGCCTGTTCTATAACAGCAAATGGAGCGGATTTGAAAACTTCCGTTTCCTGTTTGCCAACAACAAGGCCACCACCATCAACATGTTCCGCAACACCATCGGCTACAATATCATCTTTATTATATTGGGCGTGGTGCTGCCGGTGACGCTGGCCATCATGATCAACCACCTGCACAGCCAAAAGCTGGCCAAGGTGACGCAGACCGCCATGTTCCTGCCCCACTTTCTGAGCTGGGTGGTGGTGGGCTACTTTGTATTCGCCTTCCTTTCCACCGACAACGGCCTGGTAAACCGCACGCTGCAAAAGCTGGGGGCCGATCCCATCAAATGGTACCAGGGGGACGCCAAGGGCTATTGGCCGTTCTTCCTCATATTCCTGCACGTATGGAAAACCATCGGCTACAGCATGGTGGTGTATCTGTCCTCCATCAAGGGCATCGACGGCAGCCTGTACGAGGCGGCCATGATCGACGGCGCCACCAAATGGCAGCAGACCAAATACATCACCCTGCCCATGCTCAAAACCATCATGATCATCATGTTCATCATGGCCGTGGGCAAGATCTTCAACTCCGATTTCGGCCTGTTCTACCGCACCACCCGAAACAGCAGCTCCCTGACCAGCGTATACCTGACGCTGGATGTATACGTATACAACTCCATGTTTAACAACCCGCGCCCGGTGTACGGCTACATCAGCGCCGCCGGCTTCCTGCAGTCGGTGCTGGGCTGCCTGACCATGGTGGCGGCCAACGCCATCGTGCGCAAAGTGGATAACGAGAGCGCCCTGTTCTGAGGAAAGGAGGAGAAGAGCCTTGTCTACCGCACCCAAGCTGAACCCCAAGGAGACCGGCAGCGGCATGGATCGGTTCAACGCCATCCGGCCCGGCACCAACGTGGCGTACAGCGCCATGTTTATCCTCCTGGCGTTCCTGTGCATCATCCCGGTGGTGTTCGTCATCATCATTTCCTTCTCGTCCGAGGCCTCCATCGGCAAGGCCGGATACAGCTTTTTCCCCATCGAATGGTCCTCCGACGCCTATGATTACGTGTGGCACCTGCGCAACAGCCACGGCATCCCCACGGTGGTCATGGCTTTCCTGACCTCGGTGGGCATCACGGTGGTGGGCACCATCCTGGGCCTGATGCTGATCTCCACCATGGGCTATGTGCTCTCCCGCCGCAGCTTCAAGCTGCGCGGCATTTACACCACGCTGATCTTCATCCCCATGATCTTCCACGGCGGCCTGCTTTCCACCTATGTGGTCAATACCCAGCTGCTGGGCCTCAAAAACACCTACTGGGCGCTGATCTTCCCGCTGTGCTGCTCGTCCTTCTATGTGATCATCATGCGCACCTTCTTCCAAACCTCGGTGCCCGATGAGATCATCGAATCCGGCAAGGTGGACGGCGCCAGCCAGCTGCGCATTTTCCTGCAGCTGGTGCTGCCTATCTCCCTGCCCGCCCTGGCCACCATCGCCCTGTTTCTTACCTTCGCCTACTGGAACGATTGGTACCAGGCCAGCCTGTACATCGAAAGCAACAAGCACGATCTCTTTCCCCTGCAGTACGTGCTGGTGAACATCGAAAAGAATATCCAATACCTGGCCAACAACGATATGGCCATGTCCGCCAACACAAACGTATTGCCCACCGAGACCATGCGCATGGCCATCGTGGTGATCGCCGTGGTGCCCATCATGTTCTCCTACCCCTTCTTCCAGAAGTACTTTATCTCCGGCCTGACCATCGGCGCGGTCAAAGGGTAAAAATTCATTTTCCTCCTGTGGAGGAAATAAAATGAATTTTTACAGAGCGCACACAGAGGTTAAAAATCATTTTCCCCCTGTGGGGGAGAACAAAATGATTTTTAACAAAGCCCGCACAGAGCGGAAAGCCCATGAAGGGCTGTCCGCGACAATGCGGGCGACCGAGCAAGGGCCCATGAAGGGCCGTTTGCGACAATGTGCGCGACCGGGGACAGAATTCATTTTCCTCCTGTGGAGGAATTAAAATGAATTTTTACAGAGTCCGCTTTTCACGGAAAGGCCATAAAGGCCTGTCCGTGACAATGCGGACGCCCGGGAACTGAATTTGAACGGATCCGTCCGTTTAAAGAATAAAAAAAGGAGGAACCCCCGCATGAAGAAGATTCTTGCCATGGCTCTGGCGCTGGTCATGCTGCTGTCCGTATGCAGCTTCGCCGCCGCTGAGTCCGAACCCGTGAAGCTGGTTTGGTTCATGTATACCGCCAGCGAAGCTCCCATCGATTGGCCCGAAGTGGAAGAAGTGCTGAATGCCTATTCCGCTGAGAAGATCGGCGTCACCTGCGAATACAAGTACATGGATGACACCCAGGTGGCCCTGGCCATGCAGACCGGCGAATATTTCGATATCGCCTTCACCTGCGACTGGTGGAACGATTATGCCACCAACGTGGCTGCCGGCATGTTCCGCGAGCTGTCCGGCGATCTGGACAAGGTTCCCGCGCTGAAGGATTCCGTTCTGGATCTGGCCTGGGAAGGCGTTAAGGTCAACGGCGGCATCTATGCCATCCCCCACATGAAGGATATCGGCTACGAAGTGTTCTGGATCCTGAACACCGATTACTTCATCAACCAGAAGGGCTTCGAAGTGGATCATTACATCTCCTTCGAGGGCATCGAGCCCTACTTCGCCGCCTACAAGGAAGATCATCCCGATGATTATCCCTTCAAGATGTCCTCCGGCGGTATCACCAGCTGGCAGAACTGCCTTGTGGACTGGCTGAACATGGACTATTTGATTGGTCTGGAATGGGAAGCCCAGGGCACCGAGGATGAGTACACCGTCAAGAGCGCGCTGGAAATCCCCGCCTGGCAGAACCGCCTGAAGAAGATCCATGAGTGGTATCAGGCTGGCTACATCAATCCCGATGCCGCCGTTACCGACTCCATGCCCCGCGCCCAGGCTGGCGTGGTGCAGTCCGGTCAGGGCTGGTTCGGCGCCGAGACCGTGTGGGCCAACGTGATCAAGCAGCCCATCTACATCTCCCGCTATGACGGCGCTTTCCTGAGCACCTCCTCCATCCGCGGCTCCATGACCGCCATCAGCAGCTTCTCCGAGCATCCCGAAGAGGCCCTGAAGCTGGTTGAGCTGATGAACACCGATCCCTGGTACCGCGAGACCGCCCGCTATGGTATCGAAGGCAAGCACTACACCCGCAATGACGACGGCACCGTGACCCGCACCGAGCTGGGCAGCAGCAACATGGGCGTTCAGGCCTATGCGCAGGGTCACTACACCGTGGGCGCTCTGGAAGCTTCTCCCTTCCCGGAAGTCCCCACCGATATCCATCAGTGGGAAAAGACCATGGCCGGCTATGCGGATGCCAAGCTGTCCGCCGCCATGGGCTTCACGCCTGACCTGAGCCCTGTGGAGACCCAGTGCCTGGCCATCAAGCAGGTCATTGAGGAATACCGCAAGGAGCTGTACACCGGCACCTCCGATCCCGAAGTGGTCATCCCCGAGATGCTGGCTCGTATGGAAGAAGTTGGTCTGCGCGACGTGATCGCCGAGATCCAGGCTCAGCTGAACGCTTTCCTGGGCAGGTAATACCAATTGACCCAACCGGGGCCGTTTCCCTACGGAAACGGCCCCTTTTAAAAGGTTTTTAAGGATGAAACACAGTGTTATATGCGGGCTGGACCGGCTCAATACCGTGGATTCCCTGCTGCGGGGCAAGCGGCTGGGGCTGATGACCAACCAGACCGGCATCGACAGCCGTTTCCGCAGCGGCATCGATCTATTGCATGCGCGGTATGATCTCGCGGCGCTTTTCGCCGTGGAGCACGGCATCCGGGGCGATATCCAGGCCGGCGAGCACTATGACACCCAGCCCGATCCCGCCACCGGCGTGCCGGTGTATGCCGTATACGGCGGCACCCACCGGCTGACGGCGGAAATGCTGGACGCTTTTGACGTGTTCTGCTTCGATATGCAGGATGTGGGGGCGCGTTTTTATACCTATCTGTACGCGCTCTCCCTCGCCATGGAGGAGTGCGCCCGGGCCGGAAAGCCCGTGGTGGTGTTCGACCGCGTCAATCCCCTGGGCGGCGATACAGTGCAGGGCACGGTGCTGGACACCCGCTTCGCCAGCTATGTGGGTATGTATCCCCTGCCCACCCGGTACGGGCTGACCATCGGCGAATACGCGCTGTGGGTGCGAGCGCATTTGAAGCTGGATCTGGAGCTGACCGTCGTCCCGCTGCAGGGCTGGCACCGCGGCGATCTGCTGGAGGATCTCTCCATCCCCTGGGTGGCCCCCTCCCCCAACTGCGCCGCCTTCCATACCGCCCGGGTGTATCCCGGCTGCTGCGTCTTTGAGGGCACCAACCTGTCCGAGGGCCGGGGCACCACCCTGCCCTTCGAGTACATCGGCGCGCCGTGGATCGACGCGGTGCAATTGGAGGCATATATGGCCCGACAGCCCCTGCCCGGGCTGCATTTCCGCGCCGCCTATTTTACGCCCACCTTTTCCAAGCACGCCGGGCAGCCCTGCCGCGGGGTGCAGATGCACGTGACAGACCGCCGCGCCGATGTGGTCCTGGGGGCGCTGACGCTGCTGGACGCCGTCCGCAGCCTGTATCCCGACCGGCTGGAATGGATCGGCTCCGCGCCCGGGACCTATTTTATCGATAAGCTGCTGGGCGACGACAGCTATCGTCTGGGCCGGCATGACGCCCGGTCGTTGTTGGCCGCCCACGCCGATGCCCGGGCCGCCTTTATGGAGGAACGCAAAGCGTTTTTGCTGTATGAGTGATATCAGGATCCGCGCCATGCTTCCCGGTGATCTGCCCCACGTGCTGCGCATATGGAATGCCTGTGTGCAGGCGGGCGAGGTGCTCTATTATCCGCTGACGGAGGCCTATTTCCAGCGGAAATTCATCGACGGCGAGGGCTGCGAGCCGCAGAACCTGCTGGTGGCCGAATATCAGGGCAAGCCGGCGGGCTTTGTCCATGGCGTCGCGCCGGAAACCTTCCGCGGCGGCAAGCCCGGCAACGCCTACCTGACCGTGCTGATGGTGGATCCCGCCCTGCGGGGCCGGGGCGTGGGCCGGGCGCTGCTGGAAGCCATAAAGGCGCAGATGCGCAGCCGCGGCGCAAGCACGCTGTTTCTCTCCAGCATCAACCCGGTATCGCTGGATTGGCGCATCCCGGGCACCCCGGGGCACGATCACAACAACATGCCGGGGGCGGACGCCGACTGCCCGGGCTATGGCTTTCTGGAGCGCATGGGCTTTGAAGTGCGCTACCGGGAGGTTGCCATGTACCGGGCGCTGTCCGGCTATCAAATGCCGCCGGAGATCCCCGCCCTGCAGCAGCGGCTGGCGGCCCAGGGCATCTATACCGGGCCCTACGATCCCGCCTGGGATTGCGGTTTTGACGCCCTGTGCGACGCTGTGGGCAGCGATTACTGGCGCGATGTGCTGCGCACCGAGATCGCTGCCTGGAAGGCGGGCGCGCCCAACGCCGATTCCCGGTTCTGGGCGGATGGGATCCGGCCAAAGGGCCCGCGCACGCTGCTGACGGCGGTGCACGATGGGCAGATCGTGGGCTTTACCGGGCCGGTGGATCTGCAAAGGAGCGGCCGGGGCTGGTTTACCGGCATCTGCACCGATCCGGCCTATGGCCGCCGCGGCATCGCCACCGTGCTGTTCAATCTGCTGATGGCGGCCTTCGCGGCGGAGGGCGCGCAGTTTTCCACGCTGTTCACCGGCCAGGATAACCCGGCGCAGAAGGTGTACCTGGCCGCCGGCATGCGCCCGGCGCGGCCCTTCCATCTGATGTCCATCACGCTGTAAGGAGGCTAAAAATATGTCCAAAACCATCATGGCCGTGGGCGCGCATACCGGCGACGCCCAGCTGACCTGCGGTATGCTGCTGGCCAAGCACGCCATGCACGGCGATCGGGTGATTACCGTGGATCTGACGGCGGGCGAGCGCGGCACTCCCGCGGGCTGGAGCGTATCCGATTTCCGGGCGTACAACGTGGAATGCGCCGCCAAATTTGCAAAAAAGATCGGCGGCGAATCCATCGTGCTGGATACGCCGGACGGCGAGCTCTACGATACCAAGGAGGCGGAGCTGCAGCTGGCGGAGCTGATGCGCAAATATCAGGTAAACGCCGTGCTGTACCACTGGAAAAACAGCCTGCACAAGGATCACGAGGCGGCGCACCGCATCACCGACAACGCCATCTTTTACGCCTCTCTTTCCACCTACGAGCATCCGCTGCCTCCCGCGCCCATCCGCAGCTTCATGTGCGCGGAAAACTGGGAGGACGAACCCGACTTCATGCCCTATTACTGGTTTGATGTCAGCGAATCCTTCGGCCTGTGGAAGGAGGCCATCAAGGAGCTCTGGCTGGCGGAGCATTCCCCCAGCTTCAAATACCTGCGGTACTACGAAGCGCTGAGCATCGTGCGCGGCGCGCGCATCGGCGTGGAGCACGCCACGTGCTTCGGCACCAGCCCCACCGCCAAGCGTCAAAAACTGGATCTATTATAAGGAGGGCAATCCATAATGAACGAGCAAACCAAAATCATGATCGGTCAGCGGCTGAGCGTGGGCTTCCAGGGCCTGACGATCCCCCAGGAATACATCGATCTGGTGCGCAATTACAAGGTGGGCAACGTGATCCTGTTCCGCCGCAATGTGGAAAGCTTTGAGCAGCTCAGCGCCCTGTGCCGCGATCTGCGCGCGCTGATCCGCCGGGAGACCGGCCACGAGCCCTTTATCATGATCGACGAGGAATGCGGCCGGGTATCCCGTCTGGCGCACATCGCCTGCGAGACGCCCTGCGCCATGGCCATCGGCGCCACGGACGACCCGCAGAACGCATATAAGATCGGCCAGCTGATCGGCCAGGAGCTGCGCGCCGTGGGCGTCAACTTTAATCTGGCCCCGGTGCTGGACTGCCTGACCAATCCCGCCGCGCCCCACGGCAACCGCTGCTTCGCGGTGGACCCCGATAAAACGGCGGCCTTCGGCGTGGCCTATACCAAGGGCCTGCAGGAGCAGGGCGTACTGGCCTGCGCCAAGCACTTCCCCGGCCAGGGCGATACCAACGTGGACAGCCATCTGGGCCTGCCGGTGGTGGATAAGCCCCAGGAGGTGGTCTGGAACACCGAGCTGGTCAGCTTCCAGGCGGCGGTCAAGGCCGGCGTGCAGGGCATCATGTCCGCCCATGTGGTGTTCCCGGCCTTTGAGCCGGAGCATATCCCGGGTACCGTATCCCGCAACGTCATCACCGGCTTGATCCGGGAAAAGATGGGCTTTGAAGGCATCATCGTCAGCGACGGCATGGAGATGAACGCCGTCAAGGATATGTTTGGCATTGCCGGCGGCACGCGGATGGCGCTGGCCGCGGGTGTGGATGTGGCGCTGATCTGCCACTCGGTGGAGGACGCCGCCGCCACCTGCGAGCATCTGTACCAGGCGCTGGAAAACGGCACGCTGGATCCCGCCGAAACCGAGCAGCGCTATCAGCACATCGCGGCCTGCAAAAAGCTGCTGCCGGCGCCCACGGATGATAAGTCGCAGTTCGGCAGCGCCGCCCAGAAGGCGCTCTGCGCCGATGTGATGCGGCAGGCGATCCATGTGAAGCACGCGCCCCAGGGCAAGCCGCTGCCCCGGGTGGATGCCGACACCCTGTTCCTGGGCGTGGCGGCCCGGGCCGAAACGCTGGCCAGCGATGACATTCCCCTGGATGCCGCCACGGTCTGCGCCCAGGTTTTCGGCGCGAAGCGCGTCTCCCTGGAGGAGCAGCTGCCCACCGGCGCGGGCACTGCCGTGGTGTTCCTCAACAAGCACCCCAATCTGCAAAAGGCGATCGATGCCGCCTGCGCCCTGGCCGCTGCCGGCACGCAGGTCATCGCCGTGGATATGAACGTGCCCCTGTACCTGGAGGGCCTGCCCGATACCGTATGGCAGGTGGAAGCCTGGCAGTATGATCAGTTCTGCCTGGATCTGCTGATCGAAAAGCTGCGCGGATAATACCGAATAAAATCGGGAGAATACGGACAGGGACGTTCCTTCCTGATACTGAACCCTGA
>CADAHU010000013.1 GCA_902787835.1 uncultured Eubacteriales bacterium | reverse complement strand
TTTTCTGTGTTCAGCGGTGCGCGAAGCGCACCGCGCGGCCAGCGAAGCTGGCCTTGTTCGGGAACGGCGGCAGGCGTAACCCCCGTTGGCGGAAAGACCCGCAACAGGAGCGGCGACCAACGCAGCCTTCTTCGGTTCCTTCTTGGGCTCCAAGAAGGAACGCCTTCGTAAACCCAGTTGGCGAAAAAACTTGTAGCATGAACGGCGACCAACGCAGCCTCTTTCGGTTCCTTTCTGGGCGGCAGAAAGGAACGCCTTCGTCCGTCCCCCGATTTATGTAACGCCGCCGTTTTCAGCCTTCAGGATTTCCATCGCAGCGGCGATCTGCTCCGCCTTGGACGCGCCCTGGAGCCGCAGCCTGTGGGCAGCCGCCAGAGCCTCGCCCATCCGCGCGCCGGGCTGCATGCCGGCTTTGAGCAGATCGCGGCCCATGGCATAGGGCTGCGCCATCCGATTGCGGTACAGCGCCAGCAGAATCGCGCATTTTGCGTTCCGCCTCCGCTCCCGCATCCGATGCCGCGCACTCCAGCAGCGGCAGATCCTCCGGGCAGAGGGATGCGTCATAGATCGCCATCCAGCCGTCCGGATCAGACAGCGGCACGCCTGCGATTTTCCGGTGCAGCAAGTTCATGCTCCGCACATACTGGACGGTCTGTACCCTGCCGCACAGCCTGTCCATCAGCCGATCCGCCGCCTCCGGCGCAAGGGGCGCGCACAGCGCGGCCAGCATATAATTGAGCGGCTGCGCCGCCTCCCCGCGGCGGCGGGCCGCCCTGTCCAATGCCGCCATGCAGGCCTCCCAGGAGCCGGCCAGCTCCCCAAACCAGGGCTCCAGCTGCTCCATACGCTTGACCTGCATAAAGAAAACCGCAGGCCGCTCCGCCTTGAGCAGCGCCTTTTCCATCTCGCCCATCACCCGCTCCCGGGCCAGGGCATCCAGGGCCATGGCGGCCCCCAGGGCAATGGTCTCCTCCGCCACGTCAAACCCGAAGCGCGCGGAAAACTGCGCGGCGCGCAGCACCCGCAGCGGGTCCTCGGCATAGGTCAGATCGTCCACGTGGCGGATCAGCTTTTTTTCCAGGTCCGTTTTGCCGCCGAAAAAATCCAGGATCTCGCCGGTCAGCACGTCCTCCATCATCGCGTTTATGGTAAAATCGCGCCGCCGCGCCGCCTTCTCCTCCCCGATAAAGGGATCCACAAAGACCGCAAAATCCCTGTGCCCCCGGCCGGTGGCCACCTCGGAGCGCGGCATGGCGATATCGATATCATAATGCCGCAGACCCATGACGCCAAAGCTGGCCCCCATGGCGGTGCGCTCGCCCAGGCTGTCCAGAATGTCTGAGAGCGTTTGCGCCGGGATGCCGTGCACCTCGATGTCGATATCCTTGTTCTCCCGGCCCAGCAGCTGATCCCGCACATAGCCGCCCACATAATAAGCCCTGCCGCCGGCATCCCGTACCCGGGCGGCGAGCTGCTCCGCCATATCAATGTTTTTATTCTTCAACTGCGGCATCTCCTTTGGCATGGGGCTGCGCGGGCAGGCTGTCCCGCAGATAGCCGGCCAGGGCGGCAATGATATCCTCTTCCATCCGGGCGGTCAGGGCAAAGGGCTGGCTCACGTCGGCATAATCCAGGTGCTTGCTCAGCGTGCTTTGGAGCAGCGCCAGCAGCCGCGCCTTGTTGCTTTCCTTTTCCAGCAGCGCCAGGCCCCGCTTTTCCACCATGCCCGAGGCCAGGACGGTGGCCACGCCGGCCGCAGCCTTGGCCCAGGGAGAAAACCGGCCCAGCCTGCTGCCCAGGGCGTCGCTGACCTGCTCCAGATTGATCAGGGCGCTGTAATCCACCTTGACCCGGCCGATGCGCAGCAGGATGCCCTCCTGCCGTTCCACCCGGATCGTGCCGATCTGGAAGCACTGGCCCCATTTATCCTTGCGCAGCTCCTCGTTCAGCTTTTCCTTCAGGATGGGCGCAAAGGCGTTCAGCCCGCGGATCAGGATCTCGTCCTTGGTATCCTCCGGCAGCCGGTACATCAGGCTGCACATCACCGGCAGGGCGGCGTCGCCCAGCTGCTGGAACAGCCGAACGACCATGTTGTCAGAATCCATGGCCGCTATTTTGGGGCTCATCAAGGGAAATATGTGCTGAAGGGTGTTTTCATATTCAATGCGCTCAATGGTGATCGCGGCGTCCAGCATAGCGGTGAATCCTTTCAGAAAATAATGGCGGCGTTCCCTGCAACGCCTCCATTATAGCATGGTTTGTATGCAAAGTTGCTGCGAATATCCAAAAAAAGCTTCCGCGGAAGCTTTCCGCGAAAGCAAGGGGTGGCTGCCCGTCAGGCGGGAGTCGACGTATCATAGCGGGCGCCTTCAGCCTGGAGCGCGTCCGGCACGCTCTCCGGATCATCGCCCATGGCGTTCATGGCTTCGGCAGGCAGCTCCATTCTCTCGTCGGCGAGCTCCAGTACGGCGGATTCGTCCTGGCCCTCCAGGCCTTCGTCCATTTCAGGAAGATGGATCTCGTTCAGGTTTTCAAACATGTTCCTTCACCCACCCGTAAAAATTCTCGCCCATGGTCTTGTAATAGGGCTGGAGGCCTTCGGGCCCCGCGTGCTCCATCAGGGAAACGAATGTATGCAGCAGATCTGCTTCCTGCTCGGTCAGTGTATCCTGGAAGGCGATGCGCCGGATATCCGGGTAGAGCTTGCGGAGCGTGGCCTGCTCTGCCTGCACGTCCTGAACGGTAACCGATTTGTCCAGAGCGTAGCTGATGCGCTTATTCCAAGGCTGATGCTCCGGCCCCATAAAATCCTGCAGCCGGGCGTCGGCATAGGCCAGCACGGCGCCGGTATCGTGATCCAGGGTCAGCAGGGCGAAGGGGCGGGGGCCCTCCGGCGAGCGGAGGCCCTTCTGATAGAGGAAAAACCGATCGGTCTTTCTCCCTGCCTGCAGATCGGGCAGGGGATAGGAAAGGGAAACGCCTTCACCCATCACCAGGGTAATCTGCTTTTTGGTTTGGGCAAGGATCGTATCAAAGCTGACAGTCTTCATCATATTATTTCTCCTTTCCTGCGCATCAGGCCCGGATCGGGTCGTCGGTGATCAGGGCGGTGGCTCCGCTCACGTTGGTATAGGCGCTATTCAGGGTGCTTACGCTCATCACCCGGGCGCCGCTCTCGGTGCCGACCAGGCCGCTGTCGCAGACGATCAGGCCCTTGAGCTCGCCGCTTTCGGGATCCCGGACCGTGCCGGTGACGATCAGGCTGTGGTTGTTCCCGCCGTCCATGATGGCGCTGGGCTCGTCCCAGGCATAGCCCGCGTTGACAGCCAGGTTGACCCCGTGGCCTGCCTCCACATACTGGGCGATGCTCTCCAGGCTCAGCTTTTTGCCGTCGGCGTCATCGCCGTACACGGTGGAGTTGATGCCGTAGCCCGCCAGCAGCGCCTGGCGCAGATACACGTTTGTGCCGCCGTTCTGATCCGGTTCCAGCTCCGTGGAGTAGCGGCACAGCCCGTTGCCCACGGCCGTTACGACGATCTCGTCCTCGGAAACATCCAGACCGGCCAGGGTCAGGAGGTTGGCCACCGATACCAGGCCGCAATCCCCCTGGGCGTTCAGAATATTATCGCCCTGGTTGTCGTCCAGCTGATCGGCCACCGCAAAGGGATCGCCGCCCACCAGCACCTCGCCCATGCCCGGAACCTCCATCAGCGCGGGCTCCAGCGCAGCCGCCTCGTTTGCGTCCAGCTGCTCCAGATTTTCCAGCAGCTCCTTGTTTTCCATTTCCTCCATGCCATAGCCCATGGTCATGCTGCTCGCCTCCAGTCTTTCGTGTGTTTCCGAATGCTGGTATAAGGATACACCATGGCCTGCCGGGCGCTTGCAAACCGCGTCCGGGGCCTTATTCCTTCCTGCCGCGGGCATGCCCCATCCAGAGCGGATAGAAGGCCCTTACCTCCGGCAGCGCGCCCTTCCTTTGCAGGTAGAGGGAGAGGATGGAGGTTTCCGTATCCCAATCGGCGCTGATGACCTGCCGCAGGGCGGCCCGGGCCGCCTGATCCCATGCCTCCAGATCCTTGCCCTGCAGCCGGCTTGCCAGCTGATCCCACAGCGCCTGGCCGTCCAGCAGGTTCCAGATCACGTTGGCGTAGGGCTGAATGACGCCGCGCTCCCGCACGGTATGCGCATCCATGTGCCTGCGCAGCAGCTCGGAGAGGGCCTGATCCGGCGCCTCCGATTGGTTAAGCGCCAGGCGGGCGGCCTCCAGCTCCTGGGCGGACAGGCTTTCATCCAGCCGGCCCAGGGGGCAAACGCGCCTGAACGCCAGGCCGCGATGGCGCTTGAGCCGGCTGTCGGCCTGCGCCTGCAGATCGGGCAGCAGCCGCAGCACCGCGGCCCATTCCTCCTGCTGCGCGGCTAGGCCCTGCACCTGGCATTTGAGCACCAGCGGCAGATAGTTTTCGCCCCAGGCGTGCCGCAGCTCCTCATCCTGCAGCAGCTCCCGGTACCACTCCTGCGCGCCGCGCAGATCCATCTGCTCCGGCGGCAGCAGATCGCGGCCCGCCGTATCGAATACGAGCTGCCGCACGGCGGCCCAGTCCGGCTCCCGCCCCGGCTGGGACAAATGGGCCAGCAGCCTGCGCTTGACCATGCCCGGCAGGCCGCACTGGGCGATGGCCTGGCGGTCCTCCTCGCCGAAGGCCGCGCCTGCCGCCTCCGGCACAAAGGGCCCAAGCAGCGCCTGAACGATCCTGCGCCGCCAGATCAGATCGGGGCTGTCCGCGGACGCCTTGCGGAAGATGCGGCCCTCGTGCCCGGCCCGGTCCACCTGGCACAGCACGGCCTCCAGCCAGTTCTGCTGGTAGGCGACGCACAGGCCGGTCTTGAACCGGGAGATCTCGTACATCTGCTCCGGGTTCAGGCCCATGGTGTTGCCCACCAGCTCCCGGTCGCCGGCCTCGGGCAGGCGCAGGATGATCTTGGTATTGGTATTGCGCATCACCGACAGATCCAGCAGCCCGGGGGACTGATCCACGATGATGAAGCCCTCGCCGTAGGAGCGCATCTCCGCGATGGCGGTGGAGATCATCTCCACCGATTTTCCCAGCAGGTTGGAGCCCTCGTCGCTCTGGGCCGAGGAGGTGCGCTTGAGCAGGTGGTGCGCCTCCTCCAGCACGGTGATGTGCCGGAGCGGCAGGTTCATGGCCTCGTGCCGGGTTCTGTACTCCTGCAGGCGGATCAGCAGGATGCCCATCAGCATGGATTTGGTCTCCGCGGAGCCCACGCGGCTCAGATCGATGATCACGTTTTGATCAAACAGCGCCTCATCCGGGCAGTTGCAGCCGCCGAAGATCTCCCCATAAATGCCGTTGCACAGCGATTCCATGCGGGTGGAAAGCGCGCCCACATAGTTGCCCTTTACTTCCTGGGAGAAGGCGGTGGAATCCATTTTGCCGTTGAACTGCTCCAGCACGTCCTGCACTGTGGGGAAGATGCGCACGCTGCCGCGGCAGACCGACCGTTTCAGATCCCAGCCGCAGGCCCTGTACGCGCTCTCGATGGCGGCCTTCAGCACGGCGGGCATGGCGGCGTACATGGACCAGCTGGCGTTGAATACGGACAGCAGCCGGTCGATGTGCTCCAGCACGTTCACATCCTCGTTGAACCAGAAGGGGTTGATCTGCAGCAGGTCGCTCTGCTGCAGGTTGGTGCCGTATACGTGCACGTCCGCATCGTGGCCGAAGATGTTTTTGTATTCGCCCTTGGCCGGCTCGATCACCAGGAAGGGGATGCCCGCCTCCTGAAGCCCCTCCAGCATGCGGAAGATGGTGTTGGATTTGCCCGAGCCGTTGGTGCCGGCCACGAAGGTGTGGGCGGCCAGGCTCTGGATATCCAGCACCACCGGCTGCTCCCGGGAGGCCTTGCCCATGTGCGATACGCAGCCGATGCGCAGGATTTTGCCGTTGCGCAGGGGCACCTTGCGCACCACCTCCCGCCCGAAGGGCGCGTACTCCGTCACCGTGATGCCCACCACGGATTTTTGCGGCAGCGCCATCTGGCGGGAGAGCTCCTTGCTGCTCTGCAGCACGGCGGGGGTAAAGTTCTCGTCCATGTTTTTATAGCTGAATACCGGGTGGCTCAGGTGCAGGAGCGACTGCCGGATGGTTTCCACCCCGGAATCCTGGGACCAGGTGTTGATGGTGATGGGCTGGTTCATATCGCCCTCGCCCTGCATCAGCGCCTGGAACTGGCTGGCCACCATCAGGTTGATGCTGGCGCTGCTGGAGATCACGTAAGCGCAGCTGTTGAACATGCCCAGGTTTTCCCGCCGGTTCAGCCATTGCAGATACCAGTCCACCCGCTCCCGCAGGTTTTTGATATGGTAATCGGTGGTGGTGTAGCCCAGCGTGGTGCTCTGGGAATCGGCCACCGATTGGCCGGTGCCGGTCTGGATGGTGCTTTGCGTCCCCTGGGTTTCGCCCTCGGATTTGCTCTGGCTCTGGTCCCTGTGGCCGCTTTGGCTGTTCTGGTTATTGCCAAACAGGTAGGACACGGCAAAATTCCCGGTAACGATGCCGGCGGTGGCGCCGGCCAGCTTCCGGAGCTTGGCCTGGGCATCCTCCACGCTGGAGCTCCAGCCGGTGCCTTCCGTATAGCTTTGGGTCATGGATATATTGCGGCTCCAGCTGTCGCTGACGCTTCTGGATTCGCTTTCGGACCGGGTGATGCTGGTGCCGCTCTGGGTGGATACCGAGGTATGCTCCATCTGGGCGAGCTGGCTGCCCAGCGCCTCGTAGCCCTGGCGCACCTTCTTCATGGATTCCGGATCCACCGGGTCCGCCAGCACCATCAGGGTAAAATTGCGGTTGCCGATGGCCTCCAGCAGCCGCTCCAGGCCGTGGAGCGGGGCGCCGGCCTGCTTTTGATCGCTGGCGACGCAGGAAATGGCGGTGATGCACTGGCTGTCAAAGCCGCTGCCGATGCATTCCTCCAGCTTTTCCTGGATATCCTGGCGGCTGCGGAGCTCCTCCAGCTCCGTGCCGGGCAGGTTGCCCTCGATGCCGATGCGCAGCGTCTCCCGGATGGTATTGAGAAAGAAAACGTTATCGTAGCGCTTTTTGTTGACGGCCCCCAGGTACAGCTCGCTCCGACCGTTCTGGCATTCCAGCAGCATCAGGCAGGAAGCGCCGCAGGCGTGCAGGGAGTTCAGGATGGTGCTGAGCCGCTCCTGGCTGCCCTCGGCGGTGCTAAAGACCAATTCCGATATTTTGAACAGACAGGCGACGTCCCCCGCGCGGATGCTCTCCGCCAGCGGGCTGATGGCTTTGGGCCGCAGCACGTCCAGCATGGCGTACTGGGATTGCTGGATGATCCGCTCCGCCCAGGAGACCAGCTCCGCGGTCTGCACCTGGGTTTCCGGGCCTTCGGACAAGGGAATGGTTCCCGCTTTTCTGGGCAGATTGTTCATGGCCGTACCTCCTGAATGTCCGTGTTCGCGCTCTCAAGCAGCTCCCGGATGTCCGCCAGCCTGTGGGTAAGCACCCGCAGCCCGGCCTGCGCTCCCTCCAGCCGCCGGATGTCCTCGCTGTCCTCCTCGTGGCGGCGGAGCTCCCTGAGCCGGGCGTTCAGCTCCGCCTTCTGCTCCATGCACGCCTCCAGGATCCGCATGCACTGATCGCATACGGCCTGGCTCTGCTGCTCCCGAAACGACCGGCCGTATTTTTCCAGCAGCGCCTCCTTCCAGGATCCGTCCTGGGATGATACGAACCGCATCCTGAGCCCCAGGGTGTTGCGGGCGTAATCGCTGTAATCCCGGGCGGCGTCCGGGCTGTCCAGCTGGCAGACGATCATATCCTCCGCCCGGCGCATGGAGCGGGTCAGCGCCCGCAGATCCTGAAGCCGCTCATAGGAGGTCAGGTAGCCGCCGGTGACCAGACAGCAGCCGTGCAGCCGCTGGGCCTGGCGGAGGGCCCGCTCGCTGTCGACGATCTGCAGCCAATCGGTTTCCTCCTGATTCAGCAGCGCGCTCAGCTCCCCGGCCTGCCGGGGAAACAGCTCGCTCCAGGGGCGTGATTTTTCCTGGTCGCCGCTGCGCTCCACCACCACCTGCTCGTCCAGCAGGCCGCGGATCAGGCCCAGGGCCTTCACCGGATCGCTTTCAATGCGCCAGGGCTCAAAGGCAAGCGTAATGCCTTCCATGCCCTCCAGACATTCCGCGATATCCTGATAATCCAAATCGCGGCCGTGAAAGACGGTCTCCAGCGCTTCTCCCCGCGCCAGCTCCTCCAGCTGGGTCCGCAGCCCCGGCCAGGAGCCGGACGGGAGCAGCCACGCCTGCAGCAGGTAGCGGCGCACGGGGTACAGGAAGCCGTACACATCGTTGGGGTTCACCGGGCTGCCGTCGATCATCACCTGCGTCCAGGGGCCGGCGGGGTTGTAATACAGATCGGCCTGCATGCGTTTCCTCTTTTCATGCGACCAGCGAGGGCAGAAAACCGTGCCCTCGCTGCGCTTTTGCATTCTGTTTTTTTACTTGCTTTCCAGCACGTACTTGATATCCTCAGCCCGCTTCAGGATCAGCAGGCTCAGCTTATCGGAGATGGAGGAGACGATCTGCTCCGTGCAGTCGCCCTTCAGGATGGAAGCGCGGATCTTGCTCTGCAGGTCGGATTTATCCAGCTCCTTTTTGATCCTGTCGTCGCTCATCAGGTTGCGGGCCATCTGGGGCAGATTCCAGCCCTGCATCTTTTCCAGCACCTGCTCCTTGGCGCCGTCCATGCCGCTGCGCAGGGCCTTGAACACGGCGATACCGGCGATAGCGATCAGCAGCGTCCAGCCCCAGCCGGGGATCAGCATCAGCAGGCTCAGCAGCGCCAGCGCGATGTCAAAGGAAATCACGCCGATGATGCCGATGACGATGCCCAGCACCGTGGGCAGGATGACGGCTGTGATCACGCCGGCGATCAGGGACAGCGCGGTGGAGATTGCCTCGATGATCTCCTTGCCCGGGGTCACGATCAGCTTGCCGCCCAGCTTGACGCCGTTCACCTTCAGCAGGTTCAGGTCGTCCAGCTCGATGCCCGCCATGCCGTATTTATCGCAGACCGCCTTGAGGCGCAGGGCGATATCCCGTCCCACCACGCCCACCAGCCAGGACTGGATGGCTGCGTTGTATTCCGGGCTGTCCGTCAGCGTTTTATCCAGCGCTTCCTCGCTGCAGTCCGCCTGGATGGCGTCGGACATCTCCCGCAGGGTGACGATCGTCCCTTTCCGCCACTGATGGATGCGCTCCGCCACGATGCCCATGATCACGCGCTCGATGACGGGGGACAGGCTGGAGGCGAGCTCCGGGATATCGCTGTGGATGATCTCCGGCACATCGGTGCGCACCAGCTCGTTCAGCTCCCGCTGGAAATCCAGGGATTTATCGTTGGAGGGGCCCACCAGGGAAAGACCCTTGGAGATGGAGCGGGAGGGATCGGCGTCGTTGAGTACTTCGATGGAGCCGAACACCCGCCCCACGATCTCCCGGGCGAAGGGCATTTTGGAGGCGCTGCCGGTCAGGATGACCCGGGTCACGTAGATCTCCTTGCCGAACATCTCCGCGCGGCACTGGATCAGGAACTGCTCAAACAGCGCGGTCCAGCTCTGCTCGCCCATCTGGCGCTTTTCCGCCTCGGGCAGATCCATGTATTTGGACAGGGCGGCGCAGAGCGGCTTGGTCTCAGCCAGGGCGGTGATATCATCCCGGGTGACCCGCACCGGCGCGAAATCGGCAAAGATGATCTTGGTCTTGCCGGAGCTCTGGCTGTAAACGTCCTCCTTGGCCTTGCGGCAGCTGAGGATGGCGGCCTGCTGCATGGCGGGGTTCTGCTCGATCAGGCGCAGGTAATCCTGCCAATCGTCCGCATCCCGGCGCAGGTGCTCCAGATACCAGTCCAGGATCAGAAAATCGATGCCCCGGGCGCCCAGATAGTTGCTGCCGCTGTTGTACTGGTGGTTGCGGGAGTCCGCCGTCATGGCGGTCAGGTCGATGGTGGAGGAGCCCATATCGATGAGCAGCGCGCTCTCGCCCTTGGGGATGATATCCACCATGCCGGTGTTGTTCTTTACATAGAGGAAGGCCGCGCGGGATTCCGCCGCCATTACCAGGGCGGAGGGAACGCCGCCAAAATCGCCCCGGCCGATCACGGTTCCATCCAGGATCGCCTTATAAACCGCGGCGTCAAACGCGTCCCAGCGGGTGGGATGTCCCACGGAGAAAACGATCTGGGAGCAGCCCACAGCGTTGCTTTGGATCACCTGGCGGAAGTTTTCATCGGTGAAGATCGCATCGGTAAACTGCCGCACAGCGCTCGCGAAGGCCATAAAGCGCTCCGTGTACATCTCCGGGCACTCCTCCTCGGTGGGCCAGCCCGTCTCCAGCAGCTTCATGAGCGACATTTTGCGCTCCTCGTCGGTGATGCGCATCAGATCCGAGGGGCAGCGCTTAAAATTGGCGCGGATGTTTTCCACTTCCTCCGGATCGCTCAGGATGCTGGAGGCAAATACGATCCGGCCGGTTTCCTTATCGACGCCGTAAACCGTGGGGATCGCCTGACCGGCGGCGTTGTTGTCCGGCATGGTCATGCTGATGATATCCACCCGGCTGCCGGCCTTGATCTGCTGGTCGTCCAGGATCGCCAGATCGGTGATGGTCTCGCCATCGCCCAGGTCATATCCGATAAAAAGCTTCTTTGCCATCGCAGTATCCTCCATTTATCCGTGGTATATAAAGAGGTGAATCCGGGGTATCAGAGAGCGGTGAATTTCAATCCCTTGACCAGGACCCTGCCGCCCGCCAGGATGCAGGGCTTCATTTTTCGGTTCTCCGGGGCGTCGCACTTCAGGGTGGAGTACATGGCCGCCTCCGCCAGCGCGCCGTCCCCGGCGTCCCAGCACACCGTCAGGTCCAGATCCTCCATCAGCTCGGCCAGCGGCCCGGTCATGCTGCCGTCCTTTCCCTGCAGGCTGAGCATGTACTGCACCTGCTCGGCGATCAGCACGCGCTGCCGTTCGGCCTGGGCCAGGGTTTGTTCCTGGCTTTGCCGCATGCTGTCGATATCGGCCTGCATGGCGTTGACGCGCTCCAGCTGTGCCTGCCGTTCCTCGGACCACTGCCGCTGCAGCGCGCCCAGGGACTGGGCGATCTTATCCGCCGCGCCGCGCATGGTCTTTTCATCCAGCTTGACGAAGGAGAGGAGCCTGCCGCTGTCCTCGGCCTCGATGGAGGAAAGGGAGAGCAGGCTGTCCAGTTCCTTTTGCGCGCCGTTATTGCTCACCAGCCTGAACCCGAACAGCCTGAGCAGCGCGTTGATGGGGTTCACGGTGTTCCCCTGCAGGATCCGGCTCAGGCAGTCCTGAAGATTCTTCCGGTCCACCGTAACGCCCTCCATAATGCCGGAAATGCCGTCGGCCATATCAAAGCGCTGGGTGATCCCCTGATCCCGCATGGATTGGCGTACGATTTCCTCCGCCGTCTGCTTCAGTGTGTTTGCCATCTCTTGGGCTCCTTTCCGTATTTTAGAAAGATCTTTTTGCCATCAGCCCGCCGTGCGCTTCAGCTGATGGGCTTATTATACAGGAAGGCGGAAGGATCCTTGCAGCATGCGTCCGGGATCACCGGACGGCCTCCAGGGCCGGATAATACCACCGGGGCACAAAGCAGACCGGCTGCTCGGTCATCAGGATGGTGACGGTGTCCGCCTCCCACAG
Organism: uncultured Eubacteriales bacterium; assembly: GCA_902787835.1. GTDB lineage: Bacteria > Bacillota > Clostridia > Christensenellales > Aristaeellaceae > SFMI01. The sequence continues at coordinate 25,430 of CADAHU010000013.1, read as the reverse complement.
CAGGCCGAAGGTGCTGTCCCCAACGGCATAGTAAACGTTCAGCCGGCCCTCCTCCTCGGTGGCGCCCAGGCAGCTGAGGCCGGCCTGCTCCAGCTCCTGCTGATAGTCCTGTACGTCCTCCCTGGATACCCCTTCGATCCGGATCCGGCAGCCGTCGGGCATGCGCTCCAGCGCCGTTCCCGGCGGGGGCGTGGGCTGGATCTCGCCGTCCTTTTCCCAGTAATAAAAGAGGTCGTTTTCGCTGTACCAGGTGGGATAGAAGAGCGCCAGGGGCAGGTTTTCGATCGTGAGCAGGTCCGCGCCGATGGCGGCGTAATCCCTGTTTTCCAGCAGCTCCGTCATGCGGTTCAGCGCATTGCTGCGGGCGCCCAGCGCCTTGGATTCCTCCGTGATCAGGCTCTCGATGCGGTCGAGCAGCACGTTGGCGGCGGCCTCATACTCCGCGGGACTGCGCAGCGACGCCTCCTGGCGGGAAAAGGTCAGCGGGCAATAGGCCTCGGTCACGCCGCGGAATTTTTCGGTCACGGCGGGGTCACCCAGGGAGGCGAGCACCCAGTCCGCCGTATTGGCCAGGTACTGGATGTAGCAGCTCATCAGCTCCCGCGTCATCGCGCCCTCCTGCATGCAGGTGCGCCAGCTGTCCTTTAGGTACACATCCAGCATGATGCCCGCGCGCAGGTGTGCGCAGGTGTTCTGGATGGCCGCTTTTTCTCCCGCAAAGACGGAGGCCATGTTTTCCATAAAGCTTACATCTATGCCCCTTCGCATCAGCTCCAGCTGATCCTCCGGCGTCAGCTCCTGGGCAGGCAGGGCGCAGCCGCCGATATCCAGGGCGGCGATGGTCAGGCTGGCCCGCGCCTTCTGCAGGCTTTCCCAATCGCGCCGGGCGTCAAAGTCCGCGTAGGCGTCCAGCACCCACAGCACGTCTCCGTACAGCACCTCGCTCTGGTAAATATAGGCCACCAGGTCGTTGAGCATATGGAGCTCCGCCTCGCTCTGCGCCGGGGCGTCCTCCGCCAGGACGGGGGATGCGCCGAAGCAGGATGTCAGGAGGGAGAGGAGCAGCGCCAGGCACAGCAGCTTTTGCTTCATTGTTTTCTCCTTCTTTCTCGTCAGGGTGCTTGGTTGTTTTGGGCCTCATAGGCGGCAAAAGCGCCGCAGGCGTACAGGTCGCTCAGCTGGTTCCGCCGCTTTCCCTCCAGCCGGGTCAGGGTCTCCCGGGATTGCTTGATATCCTCGCCGGTCAGGTGCTCATTCTGCCGGGAGATGGAGGCAAACAGCCTGCCGTAGGTGTTGGCGGTGGCCGATTGATCGGCAAACGGGCCGGTCAGATGCGGAGTACAGACGATCTGATACAGCGCCGCGGCGATATCGGCGTCCGTTTCCAGCAGGTCGGAGAGCAGCTGCGGATACTGAGCGCCATAGTTCCTGCCCGCGTACGCGTCCTGCATCACGTATTGCAGCACCGACGCAAACAGGGCGTATTCCTCCTCCCGGTCCGCCGCCAGGGTGAACAGCTTTTTGCAGGCGGCCTCGTCCATGGGCTTCCCGGACCAGGGCATCACCTTTCCCGTTTCCAGCATGGCGGTCAGGTAATACTCCGCGCTGGCGCTGGACATGCCGCCGTAGGGAAGGGCGTGCCGGAACAGCTCCAGCTGCGTATCAAAATCCTCCGGCGTATCAAGGGCGCAAGCCGTCAAGGCGCTGAGCAGCTCATACTGCCGCCCCGCGCCCACATAGGCGTCCAGCGCCCGGGCCATCACGTTTTCGGCATAGGCCGTTTCATAGGGCGCGGGAGCGATCCAGGCTTTGTAGGCCGCGCCGCAGCAGGCCGCGGCAAGACAAAGGGCGGCGCACAGGATGGCGGCGCGGGTCCCGTGATAGCGCTTGACCCGCCGGCGGTTGGCCCGGTCCAGCCCCAGCAGGTATTCCTCGATGACCTGGTGGGCGACGGCATACTTTCCCTGATTGTCCCGCACGATCAGCCCCAGCTGCTTCCACAGGAGATCGTGGACGGTCTGCCCGTACCATTCTTCGGCATTTTTTGCGCCGCCGCGGATGGCGGCCGTGCGGCCGATCCATTGGGGGAAGAAGCGCCGGGACAGGCGGCCGTTCAGCAGCCGGTAGCATTTTTCCACCGCGGGCAGCAGCTCCGCGTCGCTCAGGGCATGGTGCTTTTTGCTGATCTCCCCGGCGATGGCCGGCAGCGCCAGGTTCACCGCGGCGTCGATCTGCCACCGCCGGTCGGTGTGCTCCGAAAGATCGCGCACCGCCTTTTCCTGCAGGGCGGAAAGGTAAGCGCCCAGCAGTTCGTTGGCCGTTTTGATCCGGATCTGCTTTTGCTCCAGCTGCCCCGCCCGGATGTACATGGACAGCATCAGGGGCGTGGCCAGCAGCCGGCGCATTTCCATATCCTCCGGCAGCAGCAGCCCCTCCCGGGACAATATGGACTGCACGGTTTCATCGGGCAGCGCCGTCAGGCGGAGGCGGGGAAAGGCCAGCGCCTCCTCGCTGCTGCGGCCCGCCACCACCAGCCGCACACCCCGCAGGGCGGAGAGGCGGTTGATCTCATCCAGCAGCGGCTGGGTATCCCCGACCGCCTCGTTGAGGCCGTCCAGCAGGAGCAGCAGCGCGGGCGACTCCGCCGGGCGGTCCAGCAGCTCGCCCAGGGCCTTGCGGGCGTCGGTATAGGTGTGGGTCTCCGGGCGGAAATGCAGCCCGTCCAGGATGCTGTTGATGATGTAGTTGGGCTCCTCCGCCTGCCACCCGTAGCCGCGGATATGCTCCTCGGCGGGATAGGTTTCGCTGCCGTCGGTCACCATGGCGGGGAAAAGCCGGGCCGTATCCTGCAAAAAGGCCAGGGCGGGGTTCTCGCTCACCATGCGCCGGACCTGCCTGCGCCCGGCCTCCCACAGCGCCCAGTGGGTGATGCCCACGCCGTCGATGCGGTCGATCAGCTCATCCAGGTCGCTTCGCATCTGGGCGGCGGTCTGATACCTGCGTGCGGGCAGGGACTGCAGGCCTTTTTTGAGGATCTCCTGCACCCAGGCCCGCACGGTCTCCGGCTCGTCCTTCACGCAATCGCAGCCGGATACGTCGGGCGGGGTGGGGCGGATCATCTGGAAGCTGGTCAGCGGCATTCCCGCGATCAGCCGATAGAACACCGCCGTGACGGAATAGAGGTCGGAGGCAAAGCCGATCTCCCGGAGCCGGCCCGCGCGCACCTCCGGCGCGGTATAGCCCTGCTTTACGCTGAATACGGCCATATCCTCCTGCTGGGGGATGCCCACCGCCAGGGCGCTGTTGTAATCGATCAGCAGCGCGCGCTCCCGGCTGCCGCTTCCCAGCAGCAGGATGTTATCCGGCGCGATATCCAGATGCGCCAGCCCGTTTGCGTGAAAATTCTCCAGCGCGTCCAGGATGGCCATCATCCTGAGGGCACAGGCGCGCAGCGAACGGGCCGGCGCTTCTCCGGCCCGGGAAAGGCTTACGCCGCCGCTGACGCCCAGCAGGGTATACAGGGTGCCGTTCAGCGGGTAGGTATTCAGATTTGCGCCGATCTGATCGGGGCAGGACGCCAGCAGCGCCAGGTGCGCCCTGTTGCCCGCCTCAAAGCTGTAGCGATGCAGCCTGAAATCGGCCTCGGCCTCGGGCTCCACGCAAATGGAGCCGTCCTCCAGGCGATGGATCTTTCCCTGCCTGTGCAGCGGGAAAAGCTCCTTGATCAAAATATGATGCAGCTGCTCCCGGGTCATGGCGTCCGGGTAGCTGGCCTCGTACACCAGGGCGTTGGAGCCGCGACCGATCTCCGCGCCGATCTGGCATTTTAACCCTTGAAAATCCAGGATCGTCCCCTGGGGAAGCGCTTTCCTGCCGTCCATCATCATGATTCCCGCACTCCTGTATCAGCGTATTGACCGCATGGCCTGTCGGTCCGGCTTCAGCATACCATGGCTGCGCCGCCGCCGTTGAATGCGGTTTCCGGCCGGTGGATTTTACACTTCTTCGGCGTCGGCGGATTCCGGAAAGATCTCAGCCAGAAAACGGGGGATCTTTTCATCGATATCGGTATAATCCTCCGCCACCATGCAGTAGAGTACCATCCAGTCGAAGGGAATGCGGGGATCCAGCGGCGGGAAGCCGCAGTCGGCTAGCATGCTGCTCAGCCGCGCGTAGGTATCTTCAAATACGCTCTCGGGGGAATCGTCGGCGTAATCCCCGTAGCTGGTCTCGCCGCCATCGCAGGCCAGGAAAAGCAGGATCAGCGCCTTGCGGGTCACGTCGGTCTCCCGGTTGGCCATCCGGGCCAGGGCAAACTCGTCGGGCCAGTTCTGCTGGATATCCCGCCGGATGGCGTCCGCCGCGGTTTTATCCAGGGCTTTGCCGCCCTTGGACCGGCTGGCGCGGGGGATCAGATGATTGTAAAGATAGGTGGTCACGATCTCCCGGGCGGGCATCTTGCGCTCGTCGGGCAGGCTGTCCTCCAGGGGGGCCGATTTGAGCAGCTCCATAAACTCGGTAAACAGCATATAGGCGGTATTGTGCAGCGCGCCCAGGTGCGGGGCGTTTTCCCGCAGGAAGTCCGCCAGCTCCTCTTCCTCCCGGATCTGCCGGGCCTGGGCCCGGATGGTCTCGGTCATGGTGCCCGGGTCGTCCCCGCCGGACGGCTGATAGGCCGGGGCCAGGCGGCGGTCAAGGGCGCGCGCCTCGGCATAATCCATGCCGTGCTCCAGGGCGTACAGCCAGATGATATCCTGCGGATCACGCCAGTGGAAGCCCTCGCCGCACAGGCGCCAGAGCATCTCCTCGGTGTCCTTGACCGGCAGATGCAGGGCGAAGGCCAGCTGCAGCGCGCTCTCCCGGCTGATGAACTGCACCCGGTTATTGACCCAGGTGCGCACCTTCTTTTCCACGGAATCCCGGTTCTGGCCGGGATCGCTTTCAAGCAGCAGCGCCGCCACGCGCTTTTTGAGCGCGGGCAGATCGGCCGGATCCACCCTGCAGTATTTGGCCAGCGTCTCGTTGGCCGCGCGGATGTATGCATTTTCATGCAGCATTTTTTTGGCCTCGGCCATGGTCAGGCTGCCGGAAGCGGCGTATTGGTACATCAGTTCCGTCATCCCGTGCTGATTTTCACTCATGCTGTTTTCCTCCAAAGGGAGCCGGCAGACCCGGCCCTGAGAATATGCGGCGTTTTGCCATGGAAGTGTTTAAGCGGCTGTTGGCGTGCCGCCCGGGGCGTCAGGGCCGCGCGTGCTTTTCAAACCATTCGGTGATCTCCCGGAGCCGGCGGATCCGGTGCTTGGGCTTGCCGGAGCGGGAAAGCTCGTGGTTTTCGCCCTTGAAGATCACCATGCGGGTCTCCACGCCCCGCTGGGCCAGGGCCTGCATCATCTGCATACCCTCGGGCAGGGGACAGCGGTAATCCTCCTCGCTGTGGATGAACAGCGTGGGCGTTTTGGCCTGCCCGGCGTACTTGAGCGGGGAATGGGCCCAGAGCGCCGCGGTGTTCTGATCGCCGTGCAGCCCCTTGGCGCCGCACTGATCCGGGCCGAAATAGGGGCCGATATCGGAGATGAAGCTCATGGAGATCCAGTTGGAGATGGAACGCTGGCTGGCGGCGCAGCAGAACCGGTCGGTATGGCCGATGATCCAGTTGGTCATAAAGCCGCCGTAGCTGCCGCCGGTCTCGCACAGGCGCTGGGGATCGATGGCCGGATAGGCCGCCAGCACCGCGTCGGTAAAGTCCATCAGGTTTTGGAAGTCCGTTCCGCCGTAATCGCCCCGGATATCGGCAAAGGCGTCGCCGCGTCCGTCCGAGCCCTTGATGTTGGTGAAGAATACCACGAAGCCGCGGGCCGTCCACAGCTGCATTTCGTGGAAGAAGGTTTCGCCGTACACGCAGCGGGGGCCGCCGTGGACGTCCAGCACGGCGGGGTATTTTTTGCGGGGCGAGTAATCCTGGGGCAGCAGCACCCAGCCGTGCAGATCATAGCCGCAGGAGGTGTAATCCACCCGATGGGGCTCCGCCACGTAGCGGCCCGCCAGGGCGCTGTCGTTCAGATGGGTGAGCTGCGTCCAGCCGCTGCCGTCGCGGTTTATCTCAAAGACCTCCGCCACGTGATCCCAGCCCTGGTATACCAGGGCGATCCTGTCCCGGCAGGCGGCCATGGTGCAGGTCAGCCCCTGCTTTTCCCACAGGGTGCGGCAGGCCAGCTGCCCGTCCGCCTGGGGGGTCAGGGCAAAGATGGCGTTGTGATCCTCCACGGTGGCCAGGGTCAGGTATTCGCCCTCTCCGGCGTAATCGCCGCCGTGGCCCTCCGCCGTATCGCCCAGCACGCTGGAATACAGGGAGACGGGCGGGACGAACGCCTTGCGCAGGCTGTTCTTTTCCGCGGCGCAGATATCCGGGGTCTGGTTGACGCCGTAGGTTTTCAGATCGCTGGCCTGGGTATACAGCTGGCCGTCCAGCACGAACAGACCGCCCATGGAGAAGCCGCTCCTGCGCCACAGCGCTTCGGTTTTGCCCTGAGCGGCGTTCCAGGCGTACAGCTGGTTATACAGGCTCTCTTTTCCCTGCTTGACGGCCCCGGCGTAATAAACGGTATCGCCGTCCACGCAGAAGTCATGCACATCGAAGGCCGGCGCGGTCAGCCGCTTGAACACCGGCTTGCCGTCCTTTTCCCTGATGAAAAACAGCGCTGTCCGCTGCCCGTTGATATAGCCCTGGCCGTTGAACCAGTAGGGCAGCTCGTCCACCACGTGGTAATCCTCCTCGGCCTTGCGCGCCTCCGCCTTTTCCTTGCGCTTTTCCGGCGGATCCAGGTAGGCGTCCGGGTCGTCCATGCGGATGGCGCCGGCGGCGATATAGCCCTCCGGCAGCTTTTCCATTTTATGCAGGCCGAAGGGCAGCGTCAGCCAGGGCTGGGCCTCGCCGCCGTGCAGGGAGAGCCGGAACAGCTCCGTCACGCCTGGCTGGGCGTCGGGCAGGCTGCGGCGCAGGATCAGGGTATCCTCATCCTGCCACAGCACGATGTGCGCGTCGATGGACCAGGTGACGCGCCGGGCCTGGCCGCCCTCGGCAATGTATATATCGGTATGGTATTCGTTTTTCTCCAGATCGGTACGGGTCACCTCAAAGGCCAGATGCGCGCCGCTGGGGCTGTAGCGGAGGCTGGAGGGGATCTGGTACAGCGCGATATCCTCCATCCCGATGGGCTTTTGTTTTTTAGGCATTTTTATGTCTCCTTCTGGTAAAAATATACGGTTTGTCTGCCGGGCTTCATCAATGCTTTCCCATTATAACATCTTTTCGTTTGTTTGTATATTGCCCGCTGATTAAAAAAAGCCGCCCTTGCGCGATGTTTCGGCGGTGTGTATAATAGACGCAGAATAAACGCGGGGGATTTCCCCGGACGGGCATAGGAACAGCCAAAGGACGAAAGGGGCGGCAGTATGAATCATACCTTCCGATGTGACAGCGGCACGGCGCTGGTCAAAACCACCAAAGGCCTGATAAAGGGCTACGAATACGATGGACTGAACATCTTTAAGGGCATTCCCTACGCGACGGCGAAGCGCTTCCACGCGCCGGAGCCGGTGGAAAGCTGGGAGGGCGTGTTTGACGCCGCCAGCTACGGCTATGTCTGCCCGCTGATGACCAACGATCGGCCCGGCGGCGAACTGTACGTGCCCCACAGATTCTGGCCCATGGATGAGGACTGCCTGAACCTGAACCTGTGGACGCCGGCGCTGGACGATGGGAAGCGGCCCGTGCTGGTATGGCTCCACGGCGGCGGCTACGAGGCGGGCTCCGCCATCGAGCACATCGCCTACGACGGCGCGAACATGGCGCGCTTCGGCGATGCCGTGGTGGTTACGGTCAACCATCGGCTCAATATCCTGGGTTACTTTGATCTTTCGGATTTCGGCGAGGAGTACGCCAATTCCGGCAACGCCGGCACGGATGATATCGTCGCCGCCCTGCAATGGATCCATGACAACATCCGGGCCTTCGGCGGCGATCCGGCCAATGTGACGGTGTTCGGCCAGTCCGGCGGCGGGGGAAAGGTGACCACCCTGCTGCAGACGCCGGCGGCGGACGGCCTGTTTGCCAAGGGCATCAACATGAGCGGCGTGATCAACGTGCTGGCCGATGAAAAGGGCTCGGGCCGGGAGATCGCGGAAGCCCTGATGGCGGAGCTGGGCCTCTCCTCCGTAAAGGAATTGGAAACGGTGGATTACAGGCTGCTGGCCCGGGCGTACCGCAAGCTCCGGCCGGAATTCCAGAAGGCCGGCAAATACGTGGGCTGCAAGCCCCATCCCAACGCCTTCTACGCGGGCGATCCCTGCGCCGTGGGCTTCCGCAAGGAAACCGCGCAGATCCCGCTGCTGGTGGGCAGCGTGTTCAGCGAGTTTTTCTCCTTCTCGCCCTCGCCCTATGACAAGACGGCGATGACGCAGGAACAAAAGGAGGAGGCCGTGCGCGGCTTTATCGGCGAGGAGGGCGCGGCTGTCCTGATCCCGCTGTTCCGCGAGGCCTATCCCGAGCGCGACTTAATGGATCTGATGCGGCTGGATTTCGTGTTCCGCGGCCCGGAGCTCGATTATATCGCCAAGCGTTCCGCCCTGAACGACAGCACCTTCTCCTATCTGTTCAATCTGGATCAGCCCATCAACGGCGGCACCACGCCCTGGCACTGCAGCGATATCCCGTATGTTTTCCACAACATCGATCTGGTGGAGCACACCCACCGCGCGGACGGCGACAACAGCCTGGCGGAGCGCGTGCAGGAGCAGGTGTTCGGCAGCGTGATGGCCTTCGCGCGTACGGGCTGCCCCGCCGACGGCCTGCTGACCGATTGGCAGCCCTGCCGCCCGGAGGCCGAAAACACCATGGTCATCGGGAAAAGCGCCGGCGTGCGCCGGAACTTTGATCACGCGCTGATCGCCGCGGCGCTCAAATACCTGGCCCCGGCGGTCACCCGCAGGATGGCCCAGGAGCGGGCCAACATCCAGCATTGATCTCCTTAATCTTTCATGGCCCAGGCGTAGCAGTACGCCTGGGTTCTGGCTGCAAAGGCCTCCGTGCGCAGCAGATTGCGCATTTCCGCCTTGGTATACCAGCCCGGGGCGATCTCTTCCATATCCGAGGTGCTCTTGCGGAATTCCCCGGAGGCCGCGCCGAACACGCAGATGTTGCGCTCGTTGGCGAAGCCCACGGCGCTGTAGCTGTTGTCCAGCACGTCGTCGATGCGCACAAGCCGTAGCCCCGTTTCCTCCCACAGCTCCCGGCGTGCGCTTTCCTCCGGGGTTTCGCCGGGGTCAATCAGCCCGGCCGGGAAGTTATAGATCCACTGCGCCATGGCCATGCGGTATTCCCGGCTGACCAGGATGCGCTCGCCGCTCTCGTCGGTCAGGATCATCACGACGGAATCCGCCTGCTTGTTCTGCAGCTGCTCCAGCGTCTGGATGTTTTTGTTCCGGCTGATGATCTCGTAGGTTTTGGCGTGCCCTTCGGCGGTCATGTAATCCACATCGTAGCGGGTGATGAATTTGCCCTCGTGGATCTTGCGGATGCCCTGGTATTTCATGGGGTTCCTCCTGTGTGTTCATAATGCTTGCGTTCCGCCCGGGCAGCGCGCTCCGGGCGGTTCGGTTTTCCGGCGGCTCTTTCGGCCCGCCGTACGATTATACCATGGAATCCCGCCTTTGTCTTGTGCTTTTGCGGGGCGGATCGGCAGGGACGGCGGCGTTTTTTTTCTGCCGTTTTTATGCGCGACGGCGAGAAAAAGGCAGGAATTGCGCGAAGCTTGCAGAATAATAATTGGATATGCATGGCGGGCCCTTTATCCCCGCGAAGAAAAATTATCCGCGACAAGCCCCGAACGGTAAAACGGGAGGAAATACAGTATGTCGGAGAATCCATCCAAGCTGCACCTGGCGGTCAAAAAGCAGGTAATGGTCGTCGATGACGAGATCATCAACCGGGAGATCCTGGGGTCGCTCCTCCAGGATGAATATGATACCATCTTTGCGTCGGACGGCCGGGAGGCCATGGAGCAGATCCGCCGGCACAGGGACACGCTGGCCCTTGTGCTGCTGGACCTGCAAATGCCGGTTCTGTCGGGCATGGTGGTGCTGAAGCTGCTGTCGGAGGACGCGGAGCTGTCCCGGATCCCGGTCATTGTCATGACCGCCGATCAGGAGTCGGAGGTCGCCTGCCTGGATCTGGGCGCGCTGGATTTTATCCCCAAGCCCTATCCCCGGCGCGATATCGTAATGGCCCGGGTGCGCCGCATCATCGAGCTTTCGGAGGACCGGCAGATCATCCACGATACGGAGCGCGATCCGCTGACCGGCCTGTATAACCGCGATTATTTTTACAGCTATGCCGAAACCTTTGATCAGCATCACCGGAGCATCGCCATGGACGCCATCGTGGTGGATGTCAACCATTTTCATATGCTCAACGAGCGCTACGGCAGGGCGTACTCCGATCAGGTGCTCAGGCAGCTTGGCCATATGCTGCGGGAAAACGTAAAGGACTCCGGCGGCATCGTCTGCCGGCGGGAGGCCGATACCTTTATGCTCTACTGCCCCCACCGGGAGGATTACCGGGAGCTGATGGACAGCCTTTCGGCCGGGCTGGAGGACGGGGAGAGCGCGGCGGGCCGCGTCCGGCTGCGCATGGGCGTCTATCCCCGGGCCGATAAGACCGTGGACATGGAGCAGCGCTTCGACCGGGCCAAGACGGCCGCCGACGCGGTGCGCAGCAACTATACGCAAAACGTTTCCATTTATGATGAAGAGTTGCATAAGGCGGAGCTGTTCTCCGAGCAGCTGGTGGAGGAGTTTGACAGCGCCATCCGGGAGCGGCAGTTCAAGGTTTATTATCAGCCCAAGTTTGATATCCGTCCGGAAACGCCGATCCTGACCAGCGCGGAGGCGCTGGTCCGCTGGCAGCATCCCAAGCTGGGGCTGGTCAGCCCGGGGGTTTTTATCCCTTTGTTTGAAAGCAACGGCCTGATCTCCAAGCTGGATAACTACGTCTGGGCGGAGGCCGCGGCCCAGGTGAGGCGCTGGAAGGATCGCTGCGGCGTATCCGTGCCGGTATCGGTCAACGTATCCCGGATGGATATGTTTGATCCCGCGCTGATTTCCACCTTTCAGCGGCTGCTGCGGGAAAACGGCCTGAAGCCCGAGGAGCTGCTGCTGGAGATCACCGAATCGGCCTATACCGACGATGCTGATTTTATCATTTCCACCGTAAACGCCCTGCGCGCGCTGGGCATGAAGGTGGAGATGGACGATTTTGGCACCGGCTATTCCTCCCTGGGCATGATCTCGCATCTGCCCATCGACGCCCTGAAGCTGGATATGACCTTCATCCGCAGCGCCTTTGAGGGCCAGGGCGACGTGCGCATGCTGGAGCTGATCATCGATATTGCCGATTACCTGGGCGTGCCCGTCATTGCCGAGGGCGTGGAGACCCGGGAACAGGTCAGCGCCCTCAAGACCATGGGCTGCGATATCGTGCAGGGCTATTATTTTTCCAAACCCATCCCGCCGGAGGCCTTTGACGCCTTCGCGATGGAAAAAAAGCGGCAGGAGGAGCGTCTGGAGGCGGCGGACCAGCCCCGGCCTGACCGGAGCGAAAAGAACGCTTCCGCCGCAGCCTGCGCGGACGGCCAGCCGGCTTTTGACGGCGGCGCCGTGACCTTTGCGCGTATCGCCCAGGCGCTGTGCAGGGATTATCACAGCATCTACCTGGTCAATACGGAGAACGATGCGTTCATCGAATATGGCTTCAATGCGGAAGGCCGGGAACTGCGCATGAAGCGGAGCGGATCAAACTTCTTTGAGAAATGCCGTCAGAACATGATCCGCCTGGCGCATCCCGACGACCTGGAAAAGGCGCTCGCCATCTGGGAAAAGGACCGCCTGATGCAGGCGATCGAGGGCGGACAGCCCTTCTCCGCGGACTGCCGCCTGATGCTTGAGGATAAACCGGTATGCATCAACTGCAAGGCCATCCGGCTGATGGATGACGAGGTGAGGCAATATATCATCATCGGCGTCAGCAATGCGGACGCACCGACAAAGCGGGAAAGACCCATGAAAATGATCTGAAAAAAGCCGCTTCGGCATCGCCGAATGGAACGGCGGCGCTTCTAAACGGTTTATGAGCGGACGAACAAACTCGCTTCCGCCAGCTTGCCCATGGCCGCCAAGAGAGTTCCATGGTATAAGAACAAAGAGAAAAATCCGGAAAAACCAAGCTCGTTTGATTTTTCCGGATTTTTCTCTTTGTTCAGCGGTACCGCTTTGCGCACCGCTTGCACGGCAAAGCTGCGCTGCCAGGGAACGGCGGCAGGCGTAAAACCAGTTGACGGAAAATGCAGCAGCATTTACGGCGGCAAACGCAGCCTCTTTCGGTTTCTTTCTGGGCGCCGGAAAGAAACGCTTCCGTCCGTCCCCTTCCCCGTCCAATTCCAGCGGGATGATGTTTTATTGCCCGAGCCCCTGGCCGCGCAGCCAGCGGATGGATTGCGCAAGGTCGCCCAGCACCTCGCGCGGATCCACGCAGTACAGCTCGGCGATCACATTGCCCGGGTAGCCCATGGCCTTGAGCCGCTCCAGGATCTGCGCCATGCGGATATCGCCGCTGCCCACGGCGCAGCAGTAGGCCATGGATCCATCGGCGCAGCGCAATGGCGTATCGCCGGCATGGCGGGGCGTGGCGCAGCGGTCCTTCAGGTGCAGGGTGCGGATGCGGGGAGCAAACAGATCAAAGGCCGCCAGCTCATCCTCGTGGAATATGATAAAGTTTCCCGTATCGAAGGCGCACTCCAGCCCCTCCACCTGCTCCATAAAGTATTGCAGGCCGGCCATGCAGTTATAGGGGGCCAGCAGCCCGTCAAAATCCTCCATCAGGATGGGAAGCCCCCTGTACTGCCCGTATTCCACCGCGCGGCGCATGCCGTCGATCATGCGCTGCAGATCCCGCGGGGTATTGCCCGTATGCAGCATGCCGGGCACAAAAAGCAGATGCCTGGCGCCGATGTCCGCCGCGGTATCGATCATTTCCCGGTAAGCGTCAGAATCGGGCTGGCCGGGAAAATCGCAGAAGCAGTGCATGCCCTCCAGCGCCACGCCCTGCCGGCTGAGGATGCCCTGCAGTTCATGCCCGTCCCGCTTCCAGGAGTCCATGGAGATATACAGCCCCTCCATGCCCTCCGCGCGCAGGGAACCCAGCGTCTCCTCCATGGAGCGGCCCATGGCCTGTGCGCCGTCGTAAATATTTTCATAGAACGCCGCGATTTTCATTTTTTATTCCTCCCTGTGTGCTGTTGCTGTACCTGATATATTACCGCATTTCCGGCTTTATCGCAATGCATATTTTATGCGGCGGATTCAAATAAAATGGGATTGTTTCTGCATCCTGGCTGCGGTATAATGGCATTGTTATGCGCGGGCCGGCTGCGACGGAAAGACCAAATCGCCCGCAAAAGAATATACAGCAATACGATACAATACAGGGAGGAACGGAGAATGCTTGAAAACGGCGCGATTCCGGAGGTGGATTTTCGCTTTTCACAGGAGATGATTGAAAAGCTGAAGCAATATTTTGAGGCTCGGGTGGTGGGGCAGCGGAAGCTGGAGACCTCGCTGTTTGCCGCGATCATCGCGGATGGGCATATCCTGCTGGAATCGGTGCCGGGCCTGGCCAAGACAACGGCGGCCAAGGCGATCTCCGATGCGGTAAGCGGCAAATTTTCCCGCATCCAGTGCACGCCCGATCTTTTGCCCAGCGATATCATCGGAACCCAGATCTATCACCAGGATACGGGCAAGTTTGAAACGATTTTCGGCCCTGTATTCGCAAATTTTGTGCTGCTGGACGAGGTCAACCGCTCCAGCGCAAAAACCCAGAGCGCCATGCTGGAGGCCATGCAGGAAAAGCAGGTGACCATTGGCGGCACCACCTACACCATGCCCCAGGATGTGTTTATCGTCATCGCCACCCAGAACCCCATCGAGCAGGAGGGCACTTATCCCTTGTCTGAGGCGCAGACGGACCGCTTTATGATCAAGGAGCGGATCACCTACCCCAGCGAGGAGGATGAGCTGCAGATCCTGGCCCGTACCGAGAGCGGCGTTTTTTCACAGAAGCAGGAGCCTGTTCTGACCATTGAGGAGCTGGATCGGGTGCAGGCTATTGCGGAGCGCGTGTATGTGGATGATTCGGTCCGGCAGTACATTACCCGGATCGTCAGCGCAACCCGCTCGCCGGAAAAAATGCTCAAGGCCGAGCTGGCGCGGTATGTGCGCATCGGGGCAAGCCCCCGCGCCACGATCAACTTCCTGCGCATCGCCAAAGCTATGGCGCTTATCGGCGGACGGGATTACGCCACGCCCGATGATGTGAAGCAGATGGCCCATCAGATCCTTCGGCACCGCATCGGCATCAGTTACGCCGCCGTCGCGGACCGGGTGGACGAGGAGCAGATCATCGACGGGATCCTGAGCGCGGTGCCCATGCCATGAATATCAACACCGATTATCTTGAAAAGGTGCGGCGGATGGCCGCGCTGTATACCCGCCAAAAAACATCGGATCTGCTGGATGGCAGCTTCAGCTCCCGCCAGCATGGCCGAAGCCTGGATTTTGATGACCTGCGGGAGTACCGGCCCGGGGACGAGGTTGGCGATATCGATTGGAAATCCTCGTCCAGGACCAACAAAATCCTGGTGCGCCGCTATTTTGCCGAAAAAAAGCACAATGTCCTTTTCGTTTGCGATAACGGCGTAAAAATGAGCGGGGATACGCCCGCCGGCGAGGCCAAGGCGGAGCTGGCGCTGGCGATCCTGGGCGTGAGCGCCTATCTGTTTGACAAGCAGGGCGTAAACTATGCCATGGCCCTCAGCGATGACCGGGGAAATACGATCACCCGCTTCATGTCTGGCGCGATGCACCTGGAGGGGCTGCTCTCGGAGTACAAAAAGGCGCTGAATGGCGGCGAGCCTGTCCATTCTCTCCGCCAGACGCTGGAAAAGGTATCCGATACCTTTTCCAGGCGCATGATCCTGGTGGTCATCACGGACAAGGAGGGGCTGGCGGAAATCGACGAGATTCTGGTGCGCCGGCTGGCCTTGAAAAACGATGTATATATCTTTAAGCTGGAGGACGCATACCTGACGACGCCGGATGCATTCGATATCCAGGCGAACCGCTGGGAGGATCCCTTTCTGACCATGGATGAGCGCCTGCACCGGGAGGAACTGGCGCAAAGGGCGGATATGGACGCGCAGGCGGAGCGCCTGATGACGCCGCATCGGGTGCTTTTCCGCAATATCTCCAGGGAAGAGGAGATCGTGGACGCCCTGGCGGAGCTGTTCCGCAGGAGAAAGGGAGGCATGCGGGCATGAAATACTCGGTCGTTCTGCAGGCTCCCTATGATTTTGAGGCCGCATGGCCGCTGATCGGCGGCGCGCTGCTGCTGGCCTCCGTTGCGCTGTGGCTTGGGGTGCGCGCACTGCTGAAGTACCTGGACAGGCCGCGGGACGAAAGGATCGGCTTGTTCCAGGCGATCCGGCGGTTCCTCTGGAAGCGCCGTTCCATTGGCGGCCTGAAACGGATTGAAAAGCGCTTTCGGCGGCGGGAATTGGACAGCCGCGCAGCCTATCGGCTGATCAGCGGGGAGGTGCGCCGGTTTGTCGGGCTGATGACAAGGCGGCCCGCGGGGCATATGACCCTTTCTGAGCTGCAGGGAATGAAATGCGCGCCGCTCACCGGGCTGATGGAAGAACTGTACGAGCTGGAATTTGCAAGGACTCCCCGGCCGGAGATCCATACTACGATACAGAAGAGCAAGGAACTGATCAGGAAATGGCACTGAAATTTGTCTATCCCGGCGTGCTTCTGCTGGGCCTGGCGATCACCGCGGGTGTGGGGCTGGCAGCCCTCCTCCTGCGCAGAAAAAGCGATCGGCGGGGCGTCCGCGCTGCCAATACCCAGCGGTTCAGGGCGCTGCCTGTCTACAAGCGGAAGCGCAGGTGGAGTATTGCGTATAGGATCCTGCTGTCCTTGGGGCTGATTGTCAGCCTGGCGGCGGCCATCGCCCTGGCGGCGCGCCCCTATCGACGTTCCACGGCAAAGGAAACGGTAAATCATAACGATATTTTTCTTTGCATGGATCTGTCCGCCTCAAGCTGCACGGGTCTGTCCGGCTTTGTGGATGGGTTCCGCGGCCTGGTATCGGAGCTGGAGGGCGACCAGGTGGGCGTTTGCCTGTTTAACACCTCCAGCCAGCAGTATGTGCCCGTAACGGAGGATTACGCCTTTGTATCGCAGCGGCTGGAGGAGCTGGCCGCTTATTGCGACGCGGCCGGAGAGTTCCAGACGACGTACGCGGATCAGTATCAATACGCCAGCGAGATCCCCCGGGAGCAGCGCGCGCGCTATAACGAGCTCAATGAGATGCTGTACGCATTTGACCGGGGCGTTACGGCGGGGTATGAAAAGAAGGGCACCTCCGCCATCGGCGAAGGGCTGGCCGCCTGTCTGTTCAGCTTCCCGGAGCTGGAAACGCAGCAGCGGAACCGCATCATTATCTTTGTAACGGACAACCAGCCGGAATATATCGGCGAGCCGCTGACGACGCTGGAGGAAGTGGCGGAGATGTGCGCTTACGACCATGTGAAGGTTTATGGCGTCTATCCCGCGGCGGAGACCGAGGAGAACGCGCAGGCCAGGGCGCAGATGAAAACGGCCGTGGAATCCACGGGCGGCGCTTTTTTCCAGCTGGACGGCGGCGCGGCCATGGAGCAGCTCCTCAGCGCCATCCGGAGCGAGGTCCAAATGGAATCCGAGACCGCGGTTTCCATCCGGAATGAGGATACGCCGGAGCTGATGACCCTGGTGCTGCTGGGCGGCATCGCGCTGCTGCTTGCGCTCCTTATCCTTCTGCTGATCAAGACCGGCTGGCGCATGCTGAGGGGCTGGCCTGCCCGGAGAAGGCGCATTGCGCTGGGCGCGGCGACGGCTGCGGCCGCGTGCATCGCGCTGATCATCATCCGCCCAACGCGGCTGGATCTGAATAAAGAAATCTGTACCGATAACCTGGATGTCTGTTTTGCGGTGGATACCACCATCAGCATGTGGGCGGAGGATTATAACGCCGGGCAGGAGCGTATGGCCGGCGTTAAACAGGATATTGCCAGGATCATGGAAGCCCTGCCGGGCAGCAGCTTCTCGCTGGTGCGGTTTGATAACGGCGCGCAGGTGCTGGTGCCTTATGTGCGGGGTGTCGCGGTGGTGGAGGACACGGTCAGCCATATCACCCTGCCCTCCTACAATACGGCGGAGGGCTCCACGATCAACGCTGTGCATGATACCCTGGCCGCGATGATCCGGGCATCCAAGGGAAGGAGCGGCATGCGAAAAACCATTGTGTTTCTGATGAGCGATGGGGAAATCACCGATGGATCGGAGCTGATGCGCTTCAGCGATCTGGCGGAGGGCGTGGATGACGGCGCCGTCCTTGGCTACGGCACCGCTGCCGGCGGACGGATGAACTACCCGGGCCGTGGCTATCTGCAGGATACTGCCCGAAAGGCGGATGCGCTGTCCATCCTGGATGAGGAAAACCTGCGGGCCGTGGCTGGGGATCTGGGGCTCAATTATATCCATCAGCAAGCCGGCGGCAATTTGACGCTGAACCAGATCCTGAACCGGATCCGCAGGCTCAGCGTGCGAACGGCACAGCAGGAAGGCGACAGGACGGGCGTGGTGGAAACCTATTATTATTTTGCCGCTCTCCTGGCGCTGATCCTCCTGGCCGGCCTGTTCCGCCTGATCAGAAGGGGGAATATCCTATGAGCGGCAAAAAACAGAAATCGGCCATGGGGGCGATATGCAGGCGGATCCTTTCTCTTCTGCCGGTGCTTGTGCTGATCGCGGCGCTGCTGGTCCTGAGCCGTGGAGTCACGAATAAGCTTTTCCTGCGGGACTATGACCGGGGCGTCTATGCGGAATATCCGGAGAATCTGGTTTTGCCTGTGCGGCTGGGGGAAAACTATGTGGTGCCCTACAACCTGGGCAACGTGGCCTACCAGCGGGGAGATTATAATCAGGCCATCCGTTATTATGCAACCGCGCTGCGCGAGGAGCCGCCCGCGGAGGAAAAAGAATGCGGCATCCGGGTCAATCTGGCGCTTGCCGTGCTGCAGACATTTCCCTTTGAAACGCTGAATACAGCGGACACGGCCCAGATTAATACCGCACGGGAAACGCTGCTTTCGGCGCGCAGCGTGCTTACCGAGACCGGCTGCGCATGTCCGGAGAAAAACGTATATGACGGCCACAACCAGGAAGCGGAAAGCCTCAAGCGGGATATCGATCAGATGCTGGACCGGCTGGCCAGCCCCCCGCCCAGGAGCGATGATTCGCCGCAGAATAATGGCGGCGAAGGCCCATCAGATTCCGATCAGCAGGATGAACAGCAGGATGAATCGGAGCAGGATCAGAATTCCGGTGGGGGAGACGGCCAAACGCAGGAGGAGAAGCAGCAGGCCCTGCAGCAACAGCTGGAAGATCAGAAGCAGCAGCTGGACACCGGGAGCTACCAAAACAGCGGCTATCAAAACTTTACGTATATCAACATCGGCGATTCGTTCGGATATGGGGAGGGCGCGCAATGGTAAACCAAAGCGTTTTCAAGAAAGGGATTGCCTGGCTTGCGCTGCTGATCTCCCTGGGGCTGACGGTCGCATGCGTACAGGAAGGGAAGGCTGAGCGGATCATCCATGGCCCGCTGGAGGTTCCCGAGGGCATGTATTATGATGAATGGAAAGAGATCCCGTATTCTGTGGATAAATCCTTCAGCGTAGTGATCGAATGGGCGCTTTACAGCAGCGGTGACGATCTAAGCCCGGTATTCCTCAGCGATGAGGAATGGACCAGGCTGGGTTATACGCAGATCACAAAGAATCAGCCCGCTGATTTCAGGATCGTCAGCGTTACGGCGGAGCCCATCGGCGGGGAGATGCAGCTGCGCACCGGAGGCTACGTGGATATCACCCTGAAGGTGGAAATGAGCTCACCGTTCCAGTATGAATATCTGATGGACAGCGATGCGGTCAGCGAAGGGATCCAAAGGGACTCGTACTCAAAAGATTTCGTACGAGGAATACGTTGGGCGTATCCCTCGGTATTCCCCTTTGATCGGTATACGGGGATCTCCCTTTTGAACACAATCTATGAGGACGGGGCGGCGCTCCACCAAGCGGAGGCATCCGATACCGGGTTTGTGGAATCCCAGGTCACCTATGGCA
The DNA here is from genome assembly GCA_902787835.1 of uncultured Eubacteriales bacterium. Taxonomy (GTDB): domain Bacteria; phylum Bacillota; class Clostridia; order Christensenellales; family Aristaeellaceae; genus SFMI01. The sequence goes on along the minus strand of CADAHU010000013.1, from coordinate 6,093 downwards.
GGAGAACGTATCGGATCCTTACCCGGTCGGATGACCGCAATAAAGGCGGTTTTTTCTGGGACCGGGAGAAGGAGGGCAATCTGTGCCGCGTCAGGATACCCAGCGCAGCCGAAACCATATACACCTTCCGGATACCGGCCGATTACGATGGGCTGTCCTTGGCGTTCCCGAAAGCGAGCCATGTTTCCGCCGGGAAAAAGGAGACAGCGGCTTCTTCGGATGAGGTGTACGTGGACATCCTGACGGGCGATGATGGCCGGCCGCTCGATCCAGCGGATTACTGGTTTGTGCGGGTATCCGATCTCATTGAATACTTCAGCGGCCTGGAGCCGGAAGAGGAGCCAGACCAAGAGAATGCTTTTTCGTGGCTTGATTCTTATTTGAACCGGACGGATTGAGTGTGGGCCGGAAAACAATGGAGACAGCGCTCTTTCGCCTGCGGGGAAGGATCTCACCGAAGCATGGTATTTATTGGTTAATAAAGCGAACAGGTTTTAAGCGGATAATAAGCTTGTTTCCGCCAGCTTGTCCGCGGATGATAAGCAACTTCCCGGACAAAAAGAACACAAAAAACCAGCAAACCGAGTTGGCTCGGCTTTGCTGGCTTTTTCTGCGTTCAGCGGTGTATAAAGCGTACCCCTTTTCCTGAAACGCCCAATTTGCAGATGTCTTATTGAATATCAATCGCTCTGCCCGGGCTCCGTTTCCCGGGCGTATTCCTTCAGGAATCCGAGCATATACGCATGCCGTTCCTCCGCCAGCGCACGCGCCGCGGCGGTGTTCATTTCGTCCTTCAGCAGGAGCAGCTTTTCATGAAAATGGCGGATGGAATCCTCCAGGCCCCTGCCGCGCTCCCCGCCAAAGGCGAAGGTACGGGCGATGCCGATGGCGCCGATGGCGTCCAGCCGGTCGGCGTCCTGCACGATTTTTCCCTCCAGGGTGGCGGGCCGCCTGCCGCGGTTCTGGCTGAAGGATACGGAGTTGATGGCGGTGATGATCTCCGCGATCTTCTCCGCGCCCTGGGCTTCCAGGAAAGCGCGCGCGTTGGCGTTGTTCTCCGTAGGAAACAGCTTGTGATCGTCGGCATCGTGCAGCAGCGCGGCCAGGGCCACCACCTGCAGGTCGCAGCCCGGCTCCGATCGGGCGATGCGCAGGGCGTTGCGGTATACCCTGAGCGTATGCGCCGCGTCGTGCCCGCCGGCGTTGTCCCGGAAAAGCCTTTCGATATACGCGATTGCCGCTTCCGTGATGTTCATGCTTCCCTCTTTGGTATGCTGTTGGTTTTCTGGGGTCCTGCCATGTGATAATCGCCTGCTTCATCGATCCGCAGCGCCTGGTCCGCCCGCTGGCTCTTTTCCAGGCACAGGCGCACGTTGGGCATATCGCTGAAATCCACAAACCGGATCGCCCGCTCCGCATCCACCCCTGTTTTGATCTTCCGGTCGATCAGCCGGGCGCGCAGCAGGGCTTCATCCGCTGTAATGGAGATCGTATAATCCGCGTAGCGCGAAAGCTCGCGCCAGCCGTCGGCGTCCAGCAGCAGATAATTGCCCTCCAGCAGCACGATCTGCCCCTCCACCCGCAGCGCGTCCTCCACCGGGTTGTGGAGCGTGCGGTCATACGCGGGCCAACCGCAGGCATTGCCCGCGGCCACCCGCCGCACGCTTTCCGTCAGCCCCGGAAGATCAAAGGTGATGGGCGCGCCCTTGATCTCCACCAGGGATACCCGTTTTCCGTCCCGCTCCGTAAAATGGCTTTGCAGGAATTCCTGCCGCCGGTGGAAGCCGTCCATGCCGATCGCCTGGAGGGGGCAGAGGTCCGTCTGCTCCCGGGAGAGCTTTTCCAGGAAGCAGCCCAGCGTGGTTTTGCCGCACCCGGGCGGCGCGGCCAGCAGCGCCAGGATCCGGCGTCCCTTTTCCTGCCGCAGCGCGCTCAGGCGGCGCAGCAGGGGCAGAAAAATGCCCTCGATGGCCCGCCGGCTGTACTGCGCGGATACGGGGAGGCCGTTGATCATCACCCGGTATTCGGTCATGGCTGTCTTTTCCATTATCGGTCCTTTTCGGCGTAGGGCTTGTTCCAGGAGCCGATCTCGATCAGATTGCCCTCGGGATCGGCGATATAGCAGGTCCTCTGTCCCCAGGGCTCCAGCTCGGGCGGAAGCACGGGTGCGGCGCCGTTTTCCACCGCCTGATGGAATGCGGCGTCCACCTCCTCAAAGGTGTCCACGTACAGGGCGATCTCATAATGCCCGTTCAGGCCCTTTACGTAATCGTACCGCCGGTTCGTCAGCTTTTCAAAATCTTTTCTGCCGTACAGCAGAAAAAGCGTCCCGTCCTTTACCAGGTAAACGTTGGTGGCGTCCTCCGCCTCTTTGATCTCAAAGCCCAGCACATCCCTGTAAAATCGGATCATCCGGGGCATATCCTGCACCAGGATGCCAAAGCCGTCCAGCCGCATATTGATCGCCTCGCTTTCCACATCGTTTATTGATCCTCGTCGTCGCTGCCCATCCGCCGGTAATACAGGTAGGCGTTGTATTTGGCCTGGGCTTCCTGGCTTTCCTTCTTTTCCCGCCAGGATTCCGCGTCGGCGCTGATGGCCAGCATTTCATCCGCCAGCATCTCCATATTCCGGGCGTATCCGTGGCGCACGTAGGAGGTCATGCGGTCGATGGCCCGGGGGCTGCCCAGCTGCTTTGCCATGATCTCTGCCAGTGCCGCGGGGTAGCCTGCCTGGGCCAGCGCGACGGCCAGCCGATCCCGGGCCTGCGCCCACTGTATCTGATATTCGGTCATGCTTCCTCCTGATTGCTCCTTCCGATCACGGTATAATGCAGGCCGTCCTCCCCGCGCGCCGATTGATATAAACAGACCTGGCTGACCGTCATTTCCGCGGGCAGCGGCCGGAGGACGGATAAAAGTGATTCCTCCGGCAAAACGGGCTTGCGGATCAGCGTAATATGAGGGTTAAAGGGCTGCGGGGCATAGGGGATCCCCGCCGCGTCCAGACATTGCCGGACCCGGCCCGCCAGGACATCCAGCGCCTCGCAGGGCGCGATCCCCGCCCACAGCACCCTGGCTCGCTGGAACATGCCGACGTGGGACAGCGCGATGGAAAACGGCGCTTCCACGCGGGGCAGCGGCACGCTTGCCGCTTCCGGCCATTCCCCGATAAACGCCAGGGTCATATGCAAGTTGGCGGGATCCAGATACCGCCCGCCCACGCCTGCGCCGCGCAGGCGCTCCTGCAGATCATATAGCGCCGCCCGAAACGCCGGGGAAGGCTCCAGCCCCACAAACAGACGCATCATCCTCACGCTCCTCATCCGGCACCATTATACCATTGATTGGCGGATTTGCATATCCGTTTTCAGGAGCGGCTGGGATACTTTGCCGACCAGGAGGGGGATACACTTCTCTTTTGCGTCAAAAGAGAAGCAGAAAACCTGCTTTGTCGCCGTAAATGCTGCGGGCTTTTCCGCCAGCAGGCTTTAACGCCTGCCACCGTTCCCGGACAGCACGGCTCCGCCGTGTTCTTTTGTCCGGGAACTCGCTTGGCGACCGATACTAAACTGGCGGAAACAAGTTCGTTTTTCGGTTCAAGTGGGTTCGCCCGTCGAGGTCCAGGAGGCGAAGTCTCCTGGCGCAGGTTTTAGGGCCGCGGAGGCCCTAACGTATCCATTCCCTGCCAAATTCCATTGATCAAAAAACAGGAGCACAGCCAGCGGCCATGCTCCTGAACGTGTGTGCGGTCAGAGCGCGTCGATATAGGTTCGCAGCGCGTCGTCTTCATTGGGCTTCTCCTCAAACCGCAGGCGGCTTGTATCGATCGTCCTGTACGCAGCGTAATAGCGCAGGCCCAGCGTCCGCTGGGAGGCCGCGGTGAAGTGCAGGTGATCGGGCTTCCCCTCCAGCCCCTCGGCGGAGGCAAAGGCGGCCATGGGATGGGCGGCGGCAAAGGCGCGCAGCTGATCGTTCACCAGTTGATAATGGGTCCGTTCGCGCTCCGATTCCCGGAGAAAATCCCCCAGCCCGCCCACGATGAAGGGTCCAGCTTATCCCGATACGCTTCCGCCAGGCCGGGCAGGCTGTCCGATTCCCCTTGATGCCATAGGACGCCTGCCAGGCTGGAGGTGCGCAGGGCCAGCTGCGTTTGGAACACGGCGTGGTCAAACAGCAGCCCGCCAGCTTTCCATTGATCCATTTGCGTGCCGCCGTCGGCGCAGGGGATCAGACCCACATCCACGCCATGGTCCCTTTGGTAGGCGTCCGCAAAGCTTTCCGCCAGGGAAACGCCGGAAAAGACGCGATCCGGGTTGACGGGGAAAAGCATCCGCTGCCAGCGGCCGTTGCGCAGCATTTTCAAATGCGGGTTATCGATGCGCGGCACGTCCTCAATACTGCCGCGGCCCGCCATGTTGGATTGCCCGATCATCAAAAAGGAATGGATCAATTTTTATTCTCCCAGCGTTTTTTCATGGTAAAGGCCGCGTCCTTGGGTTGGCGCTGGCCGGTAAACGGGCCCATTTTGTCGCCGTTCACGCGCATGATGCCCTGGACGGTCTATAAATCAGCAAAGTTCCAGGCCGGTTCGCCCTGCGCAAAGGGATAGCGGTCGAATAAGCTATAGTTCATATCCGCACATCACTGTTTTCCTCCTGCGGAATGGCATCATCCGCCTTTTGCTGGGCGGCATCCCCTGATCCGGCGCATCCGCATGACGCTGCCAAACGGGGAGGGATGCCCAGATAGAAGTTCCGGTTTTCTTCCCGCAGCCCCTTCACCAGGCCGCAGGGTATATCGGTAATGAGGGCATCCGCATCATCCTGCAGAAGCCTGCCGAAAAGGATTTACGTGGTTTCATAACAGATTTTACGCATTACGGCGTCCGAAATCAAGCCCATGGCGTGTTTTTCTTCCAGCAACTGGGCCAGCGGCGGCTGCCAGGGACTATGGATATCCATGGTATCGGCACCAAACAGCGGCTGGGCCGGCAAGGCCAAATTGCTGTCCCGGGTGATGGCGCAAAAGCCGCTGCCCGCGGAAAGATCGGCGTGCAGGTTGTGGTATTTGCGCAGCAGTTCCGGCACCTGTCCGCCGGGGGGCACGAAGCCCAGACTGATCTGATGGATGCATTCGTTGCACACGTTGGTCAGGACAGTGCACCTGGTGCTGCCTGAATGAAGGAAAGGATCTCATTGCATCATTGTATACGTTGATTTAATGAAATGGAGGGAGTCTTTGCCAACTGGAACGATCCATGATCCGGGCCAGGGTACGGTCTTTCATGGAAAACGCCAATGCAAAAGGGCGGCTATCGGACGCCGCCCTAAGGAAGGGAGATATTCCTGCTGTGTTTTATAAGCGTGGTTCAGCATATGACCGCGGGGATTTGCAAAGAAAGCGAGCTTGCCAGAGTGTGCGGGTTGAGTAGGCAAACAGGATATAAGTTTTTAAAGACTAATATCGTTTTATGAGATCTGCGAAGTATTATGATAATAGATGATATGTGACAGTTATTGAAGCAGGCTCTAATCTATACAATTCATTTCAATACGTGCATTATATACAAAATCACTCAGATTATCGAAATAATTATTAGATTCCCCAGCAACAAACTCAAATTTACTTATATTTCTATCCAAAAGATCAGAATGCCCCCAAATCTCAAATGTATTATAAATCCCATCCCATTGACCAAGATCAAAATATATAATATCATCACCCCCAAAAATATATGGACAATCCATGTTATATTGATGTCGATTAACGGTATATATATTGTTAGCAATATGATGTTCTCTGCAAATACTTAAGTCACTTGCATCAATATTAATTTTGACCGTTTTTTCAACTTCGTCAACAGAGAGAAGTTGAATGCTGATAGTCCCTCCATACGAAGAAGAAGCATAAAAGTTTGTACCTATACCAGATAAATCCGGGACACGAGAAGTATCCTGAACATTTAAAGAGATTTTCCCCCATTTGCGCGAATAAGGGGCTGTCTCATTAGGAGGCAGTCCTTTTTATGTACAAAAAGAGCCAGGCACTGTAAAGAGCCCGGCAAATGCGGTAGAATAATGTTATGAAAACA
>CADAHU010000012.1 GCA_902787835.1 uncultured Eubacteriales bacterium | reverse complement strand
AAATGGAAGAAGTGATCCTCGGCCTGCTTTGTATACGCCGTTCCGTTCACCGTCAGGGTCACTTCCGGCAGATTGCTGTATACCACAAATTCCGTGGTATCCCCATCCCGGTTGACAAACTCCTTGCTGCACAGATGCAGCATGGGGTCGCTCGTCAGCCAGGCCTGGTAGGCGTAGAAGGCGTCCTTGCGATGCTTCCGGTCAAAGGTCACCAGGCCCTTGTTGTTGCGGCCCTTGGTGCCGCCCTCCTCCCGGGCGTCGGCGGCGAAATCAAACATGTTCCACACATGGGTGGCCCACAGGTATTTCCGGGAATACAGCTGCCTGATCAGGCTTTCATGATAGATCATCTGGTATTCATTGCTGTAATCGCCGGGCTCGGGATGGGAGGCATGCCACAGGTTGTTTTCGCAGCCGTATTCCGATACACCCACCGGCAGATCGGGATGCAGGGCGTGGAAGCGGTCAAACCAGGGGCCGTTATCCTCCAGGTGCCCGCCGTACCAGCCGAAATAATGGTTGTAGGAAAGCACGTCCGGCACGTCCAAAAGGGGATGATCCACCGGCAGGGGCGAAATGCAGGCCATGGTGGTGAGACGGGTGCCGTCCATCTGATGGCACAGGTCGTTGAGCTTTTGATGGAAGGGCACCAGGGTTTCCTGATCCCCGTGGGCCATGGTGATCTCGTTGCTCAGGCCCCACACCACGATGGAAGGATGGTTGTAATTCTGCTCGATCAGCTCCCGCATCTGGCTCAGGGCGTTTTCCCGGGCGTTGTCCAGATGCTCGCTGATGTAGGGGATCTCCGTCCACACCACAATGCCCAGCCGGTCGCACAGATCGTAGGTGTGCTGATCGTGCTGATAATGAGCCAGGCGCACGGTGGTGGCGCCCATGTCATATACATGGCGCAGGCTTTCTTCCATGTCCGCTTCGGAAATGGCGTTTCCCTTGCCCAGCCAGTCCTGGTGCATGGCCACGCCCCGCAGGGGGCAGCTTTCGCCGTTCAGGATAAAGCCCTCGTTCGGGTCGATACGGAAGGAACGGATGCCGAAGGGGATCTCCAGGGCATCGCACAGCGTATCGCCATCGTACAGGCAGGCTTTCAGCGTGTACAGATAGGGATTTTTCCGCCCCTGCCATAGGACGGGCTTTTCGATATGAAAGGTGGCTTCGCTGCCATGCAGTGTTTCCCCGTTCAATTCTAACACGGCACGGCCGCCGGTGGCGCGGGCGGAAACCCGCACGTCGGCGGAACCGTCAGGAAGCACCTTCGGCGTCACCCGGATGCCGCAGCCGCCCAGGGTGTCCATATCGAAATGCACCTTGGGCAGCACCACCAGCCGCACCGCGCGATAAATGCCGCCGTAGAAGGTGAAATCGGCATTCTGCGGGTACACCGTGTCGCAGGCTGCGTTGCTGACGGCGACGGTCAGGCGGTTTTCGTCCTCCTTCAGGTATTCCGAAATATTGAACCGGAACCGGCTGTAGCCCCCGTGGTGTTCCCCAACAGAATGGCCGTTCAGCGTCACCCGGGCGGAAGCGGATACGCCGTCAAATTCCAGATAGACTTCCTCGTCCGCTTTCCTTACAGGCGCGGCGAAGGTCTTTTCATACACGCATTCGCCCCGCCAGTAATCCCCGCCGCCGTCCTGGCCGTCCAGGGCGTTCCAGGTATGGGGCAGCGTGACGGGCACGCGATCCTCACCCGGTTTGGTGAATTGCCAATCCTTATTGAAATCAATCGCGGTACGCATACCCGTCACGCTCCTCCTTTGCTTTATTTCACTTGCAGGCGAATTTCGGCCTGGCCCAGGCCTTCGGCGGAGACCGTCAGCTTCGCCTCGCCCGCTGCATAGCCCGCGCGCAGCACCGCCAGGGCGCGGCCCAGATAGCTGGTGAACTGGCCCTTGGTATAGTTTTCATCGGTGATGGGATTGCCGCTGCCAAAGCCCAGCAGCTGCGCCGCGCCGGTGGCCTCGGCTTTCAAAAGCCTGTCGGCATCCGGCACGACCTGGCCGTTTTCGTCGATCAGCTCTGCGTTTACATAGCACAGGGATTCCCCATCGGCTTTCAGCGCTTCCGTCTCGGCGGTCAGGCGGATGGCAACGGGCTTGCCGGTGGTATGCAGCGCCGTGCGGGAAACCTCCTTGCCATTCGTATAGCTGACGGCTTCCACCGTTCCGGGCTGATATTCCGCCCGGAACAGGAAGGTGAGCGGCATATCCTGCACCAGCGCCTCGCCCGCCTTTTTGCGGCCTACGCTGACGCCGTTCACCAGCAGCTCCACCTCCTCGGCGCTGCTGAACACGGCGATATCCACGGGCTTGCCCTCCTGCCCCTGCCAGTTCCAGCGCCGCCACACGCCGGGGAAGCCCCAGCTGGACAGCGTTTCCACCTTGCCGATCACGGCGGGGTCATAGCTGAACAGGCCGGTTTCCTGGCTGCCCCACACGATGCGGCGATAGACGCCCTGGGGACGGATGCCGCCGGTGACATCAAAATCCGCGTCGTTGGCGGTGCGCCAGGGATAGGGCGAAGGCGCGCCCCAGGGATTGCCGATGCGGGGATCGCCGGGCTCATAGAAGGTGGCCTTGCCGATGCCCGCCTCGCCGATGTAATCCCAGGCCGTCCAGGTGAAATCGCCGATCACCCAGGGGGTTTTTTCGATCATGGGCCAGTGTATGCCGATTTCCTTGGGATAGTTTTCGCTGCCCAGGATCACACGCTCCGGGAACATCTGGTGATCCTGCTCATACTTGCCCTCCAGGTAGTTGTAGCCCACCACGTCCAGGCCGTTGGCGAAGCCCTCGGTGTACTGCTCCCAGAGCAGATCCTTCTTGCCGCCGATGTCGGCATTCTGCAGGCTGCCGGTCACGCCTTCCATCCGCTTCTTCATCTGCTCGGCCATAATGATATCATCCAGGCCGTTCCAGAAGGAGCAGATGCCGTTGGAAATGGGGCGGCTGGGATCCAGGACGCGGATGGTTTCGGCCAGCTTGGCCGCCCACACATAGCCTTCGTTCAGGCCGCCGCGCTCAGTGATCTCGTTGCCGGTGGACCAGATCGTCACGCAGGGATGGCAGCGGTCGCGCTTCACAAAGACGGTCAGGTCCTTTTTCCAGTCGGTTTCAAAAAACTGGTTATAATCGCCGGGCTGCTTGCCCATGCCCCAGGCATCGAATGCCTCGTCAAACACGTACATACCCAGCCGGTCGCAGGCCTCGATCAGCGCGGCGGAGGGCGGGTTGTGGGTGGTGCGGATGGCGTTGAAGCCCACTTCCTTGAGCTTTTTCACCTTGCGGGCTTCCGCGTCGTACACCGTCACCGTGCCGATGGGACCGTTGTCATGATGCAGGCAGCCGCCCTTTAATTTGACGGCTTTGCCGTTGATCCGCAGGCCATGCTTCACATCCGCCTCAATGGTACGGATGCCGAACAGCACGCTTTCGGCGTCCTCGGTGGGGTATTCATTGGGAATGATATGGGTCTTAAAAGTGCCCACATCCTTGACGGTGGCCTGCAGGCGGTACAGGTTGGGATGCTCGGCGTCCCACAGGCGGGGTTCGTCCACGGTCAGGGTCATATAAGCCGTGCCGGTCGTCATGGCCTGCACCTGGGCCAGGGTCTTGCTGGTCTTGACCGTTTCGCCGGTTTTGTCGTCGATCAGGGCGAAGGTGACCTCCGCCAGGCGGCTTTCCGCTTTTTCATTTTTGATTTCCGCGGCCACCTGCAGATAGGCGGTCTCCGGCGCTCCATCCGCCTTGTATTCGATCTTTTTGGTATACCCGGACAGCCCGCCGAAGGCCACATGCAGCCTGGGCGTGTGGGTAAGCTCCACGCCCCGGAACAGCCCCGCGCCGGAGAACCAGCGGCTGTTGGGCTGCATGCTGGGGTTCACGGTGATGACGATGCGGTTCTTTTGCCCCGGGTACACAAGCCGCGTTATATCGGCCTCAAAGGGCGCGTAGCCGTAATGCTGCAGGCAGGCCAGATTGCCGTTCACCTCCACGGTGGCGTTCATCATGGCCCCGTCCAGACGCAGGAAAACCTGATCGTTTTCCCATTCCGCCGGGATATCGATCTCCTTGGCGTAATGGGCCACGCCTGCGTTGTAATAGCCGCTGGCCGGGCCGGAGGGGGCGCTTTCGTATACGTCGCCCTCGATCATATAATCATGGGGCAGATTGACTTTCCGATCCCCGAAAATCCCGCGGATGCGCTGTCCCAGGTCCACCTGACCCAGACCAAAATCCCATTCCTGATTGATTTTCATGCTGCGCATGGCTGTTTCCTCCCCTTATTTTGTCCAGAAAGTATGCTTGCCAGGCTCCACCCAGGTTTCCTGACCATTCAGGCAAACCAGGGTACGCACCGGTGTTTCCAGTTCATACCGGATGCCGTCCGCCTGACAGGCCCACAAGGCGCTGACCGTGCCGTGGCGGGTGCTCAGTTTGGCCTGCAGCCATCCCAGACGCTTGTCGGGGTGGGGCGCGTAGATCAATTCCGCAAAGCCGGGCTTGTCCTCCGCGTGCCGGATGCCCGCCGCCTGCTCAAATACCCAGTCCGCCACCGCGCCGTAGGCGTAATGGTTAAAGGAATTCATATCGGCGGACCAGAAGGAGCCGTCGGGCTTGATGCCGTCCCAGTGCTCCCAGATGGTGGTGGCGCCCTTGGTAACGGGATACAGCCAGCCGGGGTATTCCCGCCGCAGCACCAGATCCCAGGCCAGATCGGCGTGGCCGTAATCAGTCAGCGCATGCAGGATGTAGGGCGTACCCACAAAGCCGGTGCGCAGCTGTGTTCCATCCGCTTTCACCATATCGGCCAAAGCGTCGGCGGTCTTTTGTACATCCTCCGCCAGACCAAAATGGACAGCCAGCACATGCTCGGTCTGGGTTTTGTATTCCGGGAAGGCCTTGCGGAAGGCCGCCACGATGCGATCATGCAGCGCTTCGTATTCCGCCATGTCCTTGCCCAGCAGCCTGCCGGCCTTGACCACCAATGCCGTGGAATGGGCATAGAACGCGCTGGCGATGAAATCCTCCCGGGTGCTGCCCTTATAGCTGCCGGATGGCGCGTCCAGGCCCAGCCAATCGCCAAAGTGGGGATGATCCACCCACAGGTTGGGGGTCTTTGTAACGGAGGTGATGTAGTCCACCCAGTTCTTCATGCAGTCAAACTGGTCTTCCAGCACGGCCCTGTCGCCGTAGGTCTGGTACACCTGCCAGGGGCAGATGGTGGCCGCGTCGCCCCAGGCGGCGCTGCTGCGGTTCTCCGGCATCAAATCGGGGATCACCTGGCCCACCTCGCCGCTTTCCCGCTGGTCGGCGGCCATATCGTGGAGCCATTTTTTGAAGAAGCGCTGGGTATCAAAGAGGTAGCTGGCGGTCTTGATAAATACCTGCGCGTCGCCGGTCCAGCCCAGGCGCTCGTCCCGCTGGGGGCAATCGGTGGGCACATCCAGGAAGTTGCCCCGCTGGCCCCACACGATGTTGGAAAACAGCTGGTTCAGCTCGGCGTTGCCGCTCTTCAGCCAGCCGGTGCGGCGCATATCGGAATGCACGGCGATGGCGGTGAAGTTCTCCGGCTTGGCCTCTCCCGGCCAGGACAGCAGGCGGATATACCGGAAGCCGAAGAAGGTCATCTGCGGATGCCAGGTCTGCTTTCCCTCCCGGCAGATATACTTTGCCAGCGCTTTCGCGCCGCGGTAGTTTTCGTTGTACCAGTTGCCGTCCTGATCCTGCACCTCGGCGTGGTCGAACAGCACCTCGTCCCCCGCATGGGCGGTCAGGTTGATCTCCGCATAGCCGGTGATATTCTGGCCGAAATCCACCACGGTATCGCCGCCGGGCGTTTTAAAAACGCGTTTTGCGGCCACACGCTCCGTTTCCCGGATTTCTTCGCCCTCCTGGGGGATCAGGATGTCGCGGCTCCATTCCAGGGGCTTGACCGGCTGCCAGTTTTCCGGCACGATGCGGGCATCGCAGGTTTCGCCGTCGTAGATCTCGCTGAACAGGATGGGGCCTTCCGCCCACTGCCAGCTTTCATCCGTAAGGACGGTTTCTTCCGCGCCGTCGGAATAACAAATATGCAGGGAGGCGATCACCCCGCAGGGCTGAGCCATCCGCCGTTTTTTGTCCTCGCTGTTCAGCCAGCCCGGCATGGGCGAGCGGAACCAGCCCCGGCCCACGGTGACGCGGAGCTCATTTTCCTTTTGCAGCAGGGCCGTCACATCATAGGTCTGCACCTGCAGGCGGTGATCATAGCTGGTCCAGCCGGGAGCCAGCACAAAATCGCCCACCCGAAGGCCGTTGATCTCCGCCTGATAGACGCCCAGGGCGGTGATTTGCAGTTCCGCTTTTTCAATCGCTTTCTCTGCGTCAAACTGTTTGCGGAACACAGGACAAACGTCGCCCGCATTCCGGGATACCGTGATCCAGGTGCCGGTTTTGATTTCCATGAAAGAGACCTCCTTATTTGATTATGCCCAGGGCATAGAACGCGCGGGTTCTGCCCGCCAGCCAGGCGTTTTCCGTTACATGGAAGGAATCCCTGAGGCGGATATCCTCGGAGGAAGAACCGACCTGCACCTCAAATTCGCCCTTTTCGATCTTCCAGCGCATATCCTCATCCAGGAAAGCCATCTGGCTGGGCTGCAAGGTGAAGCTTACTTCTTTTTCTTCCCCGGGCTGCAGCGCCACCCGGGCGAAGCCCTGCAGCTCCTTCTGGGGCCTGGTCATGGAGGCGTGCACGTCCTTCACGTACAGCTGCACGATTTCCGTGCCGGCGCAGGCGCCCGTGTTCCTGACCTTCAAGGAGATACCCACCGCTTCAAAGGGCTTGGTTTCCTTCTTATCCAGCTGCAAATCGCTGTATTCAAAGCTGGTGTAGCTCAGGCCGTGGCCGAAGCAATAGCGGGGGCGGTGGGGGCAGTCCACATAATCCGCAAAACCGATGCTGGGGGCCTGGGTCCACATGGAGCCGTTGGGATGGTTATAATACACGGGGATCTGCCCTGCGCACCGGGCGGTGGACAGGGGCATTTTGCCGGAGGGATTCAGCCTGCCCAGCAGCGCGTCGGTAACGGCCTCGGCGGCATACACGGCGGGATTCCAGCATTCCAGGATGGCGTTCAGGCACGCATCCGCCGTATCGCTGGAGATGGGCCGCCCGTCAAAGTGAAGGCCGATCAAGGGCTTGTTCAGCTTTTTGGCCTCCCGGATAAAGGCGTCCTGGCAGGCGGGCAGGTTGATGTCGGTGCCGTCCACGCCCTCGCCCATGGTGGCGATGGAGCCGGAGCCGTTTTTGCCGCCCAGGGTCAGCAGAATCACGTCGGCCTGCCCGGCGATCTCCAGCGCATCCGGGAACAGGCTTTCATCCGCGCCCGCCTTGTGATAGCCGGGCGCGTACAGGATGCGGGCATCGGGCAAGGCTTCCGTCAAAACCTGCACCAGGTTTTTGCAATGGGGCTTTAATTTGGTCAGCACGCCGGCAAATTCGTCGTTTTCATCGTCCTCCACGCTGGTGCCGGGCACGATGCGCACTTCATTTTTAACGCCGTTGCCCTTCACGCCGGCCATGGAGTTGCGGGCGGCGTGCTGAGCCTCCACCATGGACAGGTGGGTGTAGCCGCCGAAATAATACCGGGCGTTGGCCGCGGCAGGGCCGATGACGGCGATGGTCTTTTCCTTGCCGGTCAGGGGCAGGGCGCCATCGTTTTTGAGCAGCACCAGCGCCTCCCGGGCGGACCGGGCGGCAAGGGCTTCGTCCTCGGCATGATGGACGGCGCTGTCCAGTTCTTCACCCTCCAGGGCAAAGGGATGCTCAAACAGGCCCATGCGGAATTTGGCCTCCAGCACGCGGGTCACCACGCCATCCAGCAGGGCCATATCCGCCTCACCGGAGGCGAATTTCTGTTTCAATTCGTCGGCGTAAGCCTTGGGCATGGGCAATTCCACATCCAGTCCGGCGGCCAGGCAGCGCAGGCCCGCGTCGCCCATGGTTTCGCCGATGCCCTGATATTCAAAGGCGTTGCTGGCCCCGCCGTAATCGGACACGGTGACGCCCTCAAAGCCCATTTCACCCCGCAGGATGCCATTCAGATAATGCCTGGAGGCGTGAATGGGCAATCCGTTCAGGGAGCCATAGCAGGGCATAACGCCCTTGAGCCCGGCTTCGGTAATGGCGGCCTGGAAGGGCTTGCCGTAGATTTCCAGCAGCAGCCGGTCCCCGGCGTCCACGTGCGCGCCATGGATGGCCCCGGCGGAATTATGGAAGCCGAAGAAATGCTTGGCGGCGGCGTCCGGGGTGCGGCCCGCGGTTTCGGTCTCCTGGATGCCGTGGGTATAGGCAGCGCCCAGGGCGGCGGCCAGGGTGGGGTCCTCGCCGTAGGGCTCGCACTGGCGGCCCATGCGGGAATCCCGGGAGATGTCCAGCACCGGAGCCAGCACCTGGGTAATGCCCACCGCCGCCTCCTGACGGGACACCGTTTCGCCGATCTTTTTTTCCAGTTCGGGATCAAAGGAGGAGCCCCGGGCCACGCCGGAGGGGAAGGTGGTGGTGTCCTGCATCAGCGGCCCGCACAGGCCCTCCATGTGGAACACGGCGGGAATATGCAGGCGGTTGGCGTCCATCACAATGGATTGCAATTGCCGCTGCCAGGCGGCGGCCTCCTGCAGGCTGCCGCAGGAGCGGAACTCCAGGCTGCTGATCTGGCCGATGCCGTGCTTGAAGAAGGGGGCCATTCTGTCTTCATACCCCTGGATGGCGAATACGCCCACCAGCTGGGCCATCTTTTCATCCAGGTTCATTTCCTTGAGCAGCAGCTCCGCCCGCTTGCGGGGAGACAGGGACGCGTTCATGTAATCCTTCATGGTCGATTCTCCTTTGATTATTGAATCCGGGTAATGAGCAGGGCCAGGTTATCCCGCCCGGGCAATTTCAGCCTGGTTTCGCCGCTGATGTTCTCGGCGATCACTTCCCGGGTCATGTTCCATACGTCGATCAGCTCGGCCTTGTAAACCTTATCTCCCGGCAGCTGCACCGTCTGCTCGCCGTAGCACTGCAGATCAAAATAGGTCAGGTACGCTTCCTCGCCGCAATGGCTTTCCCAGGCGTGCTCGCCGCCCAAGTGGGCCGTGCGGTCCTGCTCGCTCATGCGGTGGATGCTGTCGGAGAAAGCCTGGAAAAAGCCGCGCATCTCCTGGGGAATATCTTCCAGGTTCACCGGATCATCCGACCGGGCCAGGGCCAGGAAGCCGCCCTCTCGGGGCGTCAGCGGCCCGGGCAGGCTTTCCATGATCTGCCGCAGGAAGGCGATGCGCTGGGGACTTTCGCCCTTGAGAACGCCGCCCCGGGCCCACCAGAGGATTTCGTCATCGGATAAAAAGGTTTCCCCGTGGGTACAGTACGCGCCGGAAGCACAGCAGCGCCAGAAGCGGCGCACCATCTCCTGCCCGCTGATGCTGCCCCAGAAGTGAGGCAGATTGCCCTCATAGCAGCATTCGTCGATGATCACGGGCTTTTTGTACTCCCGGATCCAGCGGGGGATTTCGGACAGGCCCTTGGTTTGCAGGCTGGCGTGGGTGATGTTTTTCCGGGCGGCATCCCAGAAGCACATGCAGTTGTGGTTGGACAGGAGGTGATGGAAGGGGTCGTTCCCGGCCACGTATTCCTCGATCTCCTCCCAATCGGCCAGCAATTTTTTGATATTCAGATCGTACTCATTGGCCAGGCTCCACCAGATGTTGGGCCAGGCGGCCAGACGGCGCAGCAGGTAATCCAGATAGATCAGGTTATCCCGCTGGGCCAGCTCGGAAAAGCCCCACCGGTCATAGGGATGGAACAGGATCAGGTCGATCTGGATGCCCATTTCCGCGATGCGCTGCAAAATGCCCTCAAACCGATGCCAGAAGGCGATGCAGGGCCGGTTCACATCCCAGGAGCCGTCCGCCTTTTTTTCAAAGGCATAGCAGGGCGGCTCGTTGTGGTTGTAATCGTAATGCTTGGGAAATACGCACAGGCGCACCTTGTTGAAGGAAGCGTTTTTGAGGCTTTCCAGCGTCTGCTCCACCAGCGCATCTTCCTGGTGGGCCAGGGCGTATACCGTGGTGCCGAAGGGGATGAACAGCGTGCCGTCGGCATATTCAAAATGGGTATCGACAGCCCTGACCGGGCCATGGCTCTCCGCAGGCTGACAGACTTCTGTCCCCTCCGCGTTCACCGCGCCGGTGACCTTCCAGCGCCATTCCCCCGCGGTTTCCGGCAGGAAGCGCACGATATACCGGCCCTCTCCATCATAAAAGCCTTTGACGGTTTTGGCAATACCGCCGCAGGAAAATTCCGCATGCAGGCCGATCTGCGCCCAATCGTTCTGTAAGACTTCGCCCGGGAAAACAAGCTCGAACATCTCATACTGCTTCATCGTCGCTTCACTCCTTATTCAAATTCGTCCAGAGACCACTGATCCCGCCAGTCCAGAATGCCCATCTCTCCCTCAAAGCGGAAGGGCAGCCACACATAGCGCGCCTGGGAGGTATCGATCGCGCTGTCGCCGGGCAGCAGCTTTTGCAGTTCCGTCATGCGGCCCTCCTCCTCCGGCGTACGCTCCTCCTGGAACCGCAGGCGGAACCATTCGCCGTAATCCTGATAGCGCAGGTGCATAAACGCCGGGGCCCAGCGATCCGCCAGGGCGATATACAGATCCTTTTTGCCCGGCGCCTTGAATACCGAGGTGATCTGGGAATGGAAGGAGGTTTGGCTTTCATCGCCCGGGTGGGGATCGCCCAGCACCCGATAGGGCCCATGCCAGGTATCGGCCACGGCGATCTGGGAGGGATTGGGCAGATAGCCCGTGGTGCCGCTGGTGACCAGATAATGCTTTCCATGCCGCACAAAATGGGCCGTGGCCTCCCGCACAAAGGGCGGCTGGGGCTGGGGAAAATGGGCGGAGTAATAGCCGGTCACATCGGTATAATCCTCCGTCAGATCGGCGATAATGGTTTCGCTGTGCACCCGCTCAAAGAAATAATAGCCCTTGCCGTCCGGCGCGGCCGCCAGATCAAAATCCCCGGCGTTCATGCCCAGGGGCCGCAGCCCTTTGCGCACCATGGTATACGGCCCCAGGATATGATCGGCGATAAGCACCGTTTCGGTCTGATCGCCGTTTTTCTCCATGATTTTGAGCCAGCAGACATATTTTCCCGTCCGCCGGTTATACAGGATGTGCGGCCGGTCCATCATGCTGGCGGGGTGGAGCGGGGAGGCAGCGTCAGTCTCGTCCGGCGGGATGATCAGCCCGCAGTCCTCCCAGTTATAGAGGTCCCGGGAGCGGTAGCAGCGCACGCCCCAATGCCAGATGCCGTTCTTTCCATCGGTCTTTTCCTTGTTTTCGCCATACCAGTAATAAACGCCGTCCACGGCTAAAATGCTGCCGCCGTGGGCCTGGATGGGATGGCCGTTGGTATCCGGCCATTCCTGGCCGGGATAAAAAGCGTCCCGCATGCTTCTCCGCTCCTTTTTTTTGAAAAAGGCCGCCGTCCATGACAGACGACGGCTTATTGATTGCTCCCTGGCCGGGCTTATTCGGTAACGAACTTCAGGGTCTGCTCGATGGCGCCGAAGGGCGGCACATCGTCTGCCTTGTAGTTGAGCACCATATCGGCGGCATAGCCCTCGGTGGTCAGATCGCCGGCGGTCTCAAAGTGAAGGATGAAGGAATAGGTGGTCATATCGATCTCATAGGTGCCGCGGTCCACGTCCATCTTGTTGCCCATAAAATCGGCGTACAGCTGCACGGTGTTGTCGCTCATCAGGTTGCAGATGAAGTCGGCGTTGGTGCCCTCCATGCCGGGCACGGGGATTTCGCCCTTGAGGGCATAGGCCACTTCCAGGGGCTTCACTTCCACCAGGGTCACTTCATCGCCGTCGGTGGAAACGTAGGTGTAGGTGCCGTCTTCGTTCTTGGTCACGGTGGCGCCGGCGTCGTCCTCGGAGTCGGGGGTCAGGGTGATAACGGTCTGATCCTCGTTCATGGCGTAGGTGCCTTCCACATACAGCACCACCAGGTCGTCATACTTGCCGTTCACCTTCAGATCCAGGGTGGCGGTATCATCCTCGGGATCGATCAGGGACAGGAAGGGCACGGCGGGCTCGCTGGCATACTGGGCGGCGAACTTGCTGTTTTCGGGGTCGGTATCCAGGTTCATGGCGCAGTTGCTGCCGCCGATGCCGGTGATGGCGGCCATATCATTGTAGATGTGCTCGGCGTCCATGGCGCAGCGGTCAATCTCCGTGCCGGCAAAATCATAGAACACAACGGTGAAGGGCGCGGTGCCCTCGGTCATGGTGCCCGCTTCGCTGGCGGGGCGGTCCATGGCCACGCTGTAGGCGCGCTCTTCGGCGATCACTTCATAGGTGCCGTCAAAGGTGATCTGATCCATGCACATGCCGGCGTGGAACACGCGGCCCAGGCCCGGGACCTCACCATAGAAATGGATATAATAATTCATGAACATGGTGCCCACATCGTAGCCGTAGGAATAGTAGCTGCCGGCCACCTCGGGCACTTCAGCTTCCGCCTGGGCGAAAGCGGACAGGGAAAGGGAAAGAATCAGGCAGAGCAGCAGGGCGATCATTTTTTTCATGGTGCTTTTTCCTCCTTGCCATCATGCGGATGGGCTGTTATACTGGCACGGAAGCCTCCTCCGTGCTGATGATCCTATTATGACATCGCAAGAGGAAAAAAGCTGTACGAAATCCGATAAAAAATCCCGCTGATCCGACATGAAACCTATTTTCGGTTCTGCTTCTGATACTCCCGGGGCGTCATGCCGTAATGCTTTTTGAACTGCTCGGTAAAGTAGGAATAATTGCCGAAGCCCACCGTATTGGCCACCATGGAAATGGTCAGATCCTCCCGCTGCAGCAGCTCCCCGGCCAGATGGATGCGTTTTTCCTGAATGTATTCCGATACGGTGGCGCCGAATTTCTTTTTGAACAGGCGGGTCAGGTGATCCGCGCTCACATAGCACAGCGCCGCCAGATCGCGCACGGAAAGCTCCTCCGCCAGGTGGCCGTCAATATAACCGATGGCGGTTTCCAGCGCGTTCACCATATCCCCTTTTGTTTCCTTGGCCAGGGAGTCGATATACTGCTGCCCGTATTGGCGGATCTGCTCGTTCTGCCGCCGCTGGCTCACCTTTTCCTTGGCCCGGAGCAGGATCTCGGTCAGCTTTTGATAGCGGATGGGCTTGAGCACATATTCCATGCAGTTCAGGCGCACGGCGGTCTGGGCATAATCAAATTCATCATGGCAGGTCAGGATGATGCATTCGGTGTTCGCGCTGTGCTCGTTCATGTACGCGATCAGCCTGAGCCCGCTTTCGCCCGGCATTTCAATATCGCTGACCAGGATATCCACATAGGTTTTCTTGGCGATGCCGACGGCCTCCTCATAGCTGCGGGCCGTCAGCACCTTTTCAAAGCCCAGCAAATCCCAATTGACGCCGTCCAGCATGCCCTGGATGGCGAACTGCTCATCGTCCACGATCAGAATATTCATTGGCGTCCCTCGTTTTCATCGTCCGATGCCAGGAACGGCACCACCATGTAGATCTGCGTCCCTTTCCCCTCCCCGCTGGAAAAATGCACCTCTCCTTCTTCCCCGTAAAACAGCTCGATGCGGCGCAGGCAATTGTAGATGCCAATATGCTTTTTCCCGCTTTCATCGATATAGGGCTCATGGGCCTTCAGCTTTTCCAGCACCTGCGGCTTGATGCCGCTGCCCGTATCGGTAATGGCGATGTGCAGGGCGTCCTTTTCATTCCTGTTCTGATCCTTGCGCACGGAAACCACGATCTCGATGGCTTCCCGGGGCTCCAGGGCGTATTTGATGGCGTTCTCCACAAAGTTTTCGATCAGCAGCGGCGGGATCCGGGCATTCAGGCATTCCTCCGCCGCCTGATATACATAGGAAAAGCGGCCCGGAAAGCGGATGCGCTGGATGCGGATATAGTTATCCACAAATTCCAGCTCCTGTCCCACGGTGACCAGTTGCTGTCCCCGGCGCAGCACATAGCGGAAATAATCCACCAGGCACAGGGTATAATCCTGGATCACAGGATAATTTTTGCTTTCCGCCAAGGCGTAGATCGTGTTGTAGGAATTGAGCAGCATATGGGGGTTGACCTGCAGGCGCAGGTTGTCCATCTCCGTCTCCAGCAGCTTCACGTCCTTTTCGTGGCTCTGCTGCACCTCCGCCGCCATGGCGTTGAAATGCTCAAACAGCTGGAGATAATCATCGCTGATGGTCAGCGGCTGCGGAGGGATGCGATAGGACCGATCATCCTGAAACCTGGACAGCGCGGCATGCATGGTCTCCATCGGGTTCAGAACATCCCGCTTCAGCCTGCCATACAGGATGGGACAGGCGACAACCGTAAAGAGGGAAATCAGGATCGCCGACCAGAACCAGCCCGGAATATGGCGCAGAGCAAAGTTGTAGGGAAAAACCACCAGCGCCCGGAAGGGCTGGTTTTCCACCTGCCACAGATACGCGTATTTTGACTGCGCCAGGGTATCAAAGGATTCATCGGCCTTTTCGTATGTCCCGTCCGCATGAATCAAAAACGCTTCTTCCCCATCCCGGGAAACATACACCTTGCCGCCGTGCTCGGCTGTGACGCCCTCCTCCTGGACCAAGTTCAGGGGCGACAGCACCTCCGCCAGGGTGGCGGGAAAATCGCTCACCACGTCCAGATCGCCCAGCTCATACCGCAGCGCCACTTTTTCCAAATATGTAAGGAAGCCGTTTTTTGATGTCAAATCGCTGATTGCCGCTCCCTGAAAAGCGGATTGGATCGACAGCGCGATGGCCACAACGCTCAGGGGCAGCACCAGCGCCAGGACCATCGTCATCAGCCTGGCCCGCAGGCGGCGGAACAGGGGCCGATCCCAAAACCATTGATAAAAGGCGGAGTGCTGTTTCACGCAAATATCCTCCTGGCAGGAAAGGGAGTTATATAGCAGAACCTGTTGGTTCCTATTATACACGAAAATTCTGCATTCTGCAAAGAAAAAAACAGCCTGCTTTCACAGACTGTTTTAGAAAAGTGTCGTCCCCGCTGGGAGAAAATGATTTTTGTTTCCGGTCGCCCGCATTGTCGCGGACAGGCCCTTATGGCCTCTCCGCTCTGTGCGGGCTCTGTAAAAATTTTCGATGAATTCCGCCACAGGCGGATCGAAAATTTTTACCCCTTGACGCCGCCCTGGATGACGCCCTTTTCCATCTTGTCCTGGAAGAAGGGGAAGGCGATGATGATGGGGGCGATGGCCGCGATGATCACGGCAAACTGGATCAGATAGCGGCTGTAATTGGGGTTGCTGGAGTTGAGGAAGTCGGCATTCTCGCTGGTGATCTGGCGGATGACCAGCTGCAGGGGCCACAACATCTTTTTGTTGGGCACGTAGATGCTGGCCGGCAGCCAGCTGTTCCACTGGCCGATGGTCAGGTTCAGGATGATGACGCTGCCCATGTTCATGGCCTGGGGCAGGGTGATTTCAAACAGGGTGGAGAGGTGCCCCGCGCCGTCGATGTGGCTGGCCTCGTACATCTCCTTGGGGATGGCATTGAAGGCGTTCATCATCATGATGCAGTACATGCTGTTGGTGCAGCCCGGGATAACCAACGCCCAGGGGGTGCCCACCCAACCCAGCGCGCGGATAACCATGTAGCTGGGCACCATGCCGCCGCCAAAGAGCATGGTAACCATCAGCGCCATGGTGACGGGCTTTTTCAGCTTGGTGTCCCGGCTCAGGGCGTAGCCCGTCACGGCGGAAAGCAGGAAGCCAATGGTGACAAAGGAGATGGTGTAAATGATGGTGTTGATGTAGCCGCCCACGATGCTGGAGTTCTGGAAGATCAGGGAGTAGCCGTCCAGGGTAAAGCTGCCCACCGGCCACAGCACCAGGCCCACGTGGGCCAGCAGGGATTTGCCGTCCGAGAAGGAGGACATCAGCACGTGCCACATGGGGATCACGCTGCAGACGGCCACCAGACCCACGCACAGATAGACGATGATATCCACGATCCGGTCCGCGATGGATTTGGTTTCCACCATGTTGTTTTCCCATTCCTGCTTTTTGCGTTGTTTCTTTGCCATGATGCTCCCTCCTCTCAGAACAGGCTGCTGCCGGCCGCTTTGCGGGAAAGGGCGTTGGAGCCCACCAGCAGGATCGTGGAAACGACGGACTTGAACAGACCCGAGGCCGCGGACAGGGAATAGTTGCTGGCGCCGCCGCCGAAGGCCTGGCGATAGGTGTAGGTGTACACGGTATCGGATACGCTGTAGGTGCTGGGCATGTACAGCAGCAGGATGTTATCATAGCCCGCCGCCAGCGCCGTGCCCACGTTGATGACGAACATCATCAGGATCATGGGCATGATGTTGGGCAGGGTGATTTTGAACATGCGCTGCAGGCGGGTGGCGCCGTCCAGGGCGGCGGCCTCATGCAGATCGCCGCTGACCTGGCTGATGGCCGCCACGTACATGATGGAGCCCCAGCCCACGCCCTGCCAGATGCCCATCAGGGTATAGATGATCCAGAAAACGGGGGGCTTGTCGTTGGCGAACCAGTTTTGGTTTTCCGCCCCGAACACCTTGGTGAGGAACAGGGTCAGCGGGCCATCCTTGGCCAGGAACTGGGTAAACAGGGAGCAGACGATGACCGCGGCCACAAAGTTGGGCATGTAGGACATGGTCTGGGCCGTGCGCTTGAACTTTTTGGAGTTGATCAGGCTCAGCATCAGGGCGAAGATGATGGGGGCCACAAAGCCGATGGTGGCGCGCAGCACGCCGATGACCACGGTATTGCGGATGGCCTGCAGGAAATCCTCCCCGCTGAACAGATCGATGAAGTGCTTGAATCCCACCCAGGGGCTGTGGAAATAGCCGTCGGTAACGTTGTAATCCTGGAAGGCCATCACGATGCCGAACATGGGCAGGTAATGCAGCACCACCTCGTACACGATGATGGGAACGAACAGCAGATAAACGACCCAGTCGCGCCTGAGCTCCGTCTTCCAGCTTCTGCGGGAGGAAGCGGCCAGATCATATGCATTTTTCTTTGCCATTTTTTACACCTCCTGTCGCTTAACGGAAGGGATAATGATCCACGTAATACTGGTAGAGTTCCGTGATGCTGTCCACCTTGTACTTCTTCAGCACGGTGCACCACTTGTCCCAGTCCTTGCCGAAGTTGCTTTTGCCGGTAATAAAGTTGGCGCAGTTCTTGGTCATGTATTCCAGCGCCTTGGAGTGGATATCCTGCGCGGTCTTGGTATCCTGCTGGGTCATGGCGTTGGTGGTGCGGCTGCCCTGGAAGAAGCCGGTGTTGGGATAGCGCATCCAGGTATCCAGGGAGGCCTGGTAGGTTGCCGCGTAGCCCAGATCCACGCTGTCCACCAGCTGCAGGCCGGGCGCCTTGTTGAAGCCCACGGCGGTGTTCAATTGGCCGCTGTCGTGCACCAGCACGTCATCCTTGCGGTAGCGGCCATCCTCGCCGATGTGATACGCGCCGCTGTGAAGCCCATGATCCGCGTAGAAGGTGTTTTCGGTAAAGTCCGCCTGCTGCTCGGCGCTCAGCCCCAGGGTCCTGATCAGCGCGCCTTCGGTGGTGTAGAAGTAATCGATGTAGCTGCACAGGGCGGCCAGATCCTTATCGGCAGCCTTGGGGGTGATCAGGATGCCGCCGCTGGTCAGGCCCTTGCCCATCACGCAGTTGGGCTCCACGTTCCGGCAGCTCTCCGGCCCGTAGATATCGTTGATGGGATAGGGCGCGCCGGCCACGAAGATGCCCTCGGTATAGCCGCCGTCATGCATATCCAGGCGGCCGCCCAGCTCGCTCTGCTGGCCGTTCCACATGCCGATCATGCCCTGACGCACGGAGGTGGAGTCGATCTGGTAGAAGGCGTCGGAGGTGCGCTGGTTGAAATCGTGATCCAGCCAGCCCTTCTGATACCAGGCGTGCATGCACTCCAGGTAGGTTTTGAAGGGATCCTCATAGCCGCCGAAATGCACCTTGTTCTCGGCATCCTGATACCATACGTTGACGCCGCCGCCGAAGCAGGAGAGCAGGCCGCCGGACCAGGTGAAGCCGGGATAATAGAGGCTCATACAGTACTTGCCGGCGATGCCCAGATCGGCCTGAGCGCGGGTAAAGATCTCAAACATCCATTCCCAATCGGAGATATAGATGGGATCGGTCCCGCCGGAGGGGAACACCACGTCGTCCACCCAGCTGTCCACATCGTCAGGATCGGTATAGCCGCCGGTAAAGGGCGCGCCGGTGACGGGGTTCTGGCCGTACTTTACGATCCAGTCACGGCGGTACATGAAGCCCTGGAATACGGTATCGTAGCCCTCGTAAACCGTGGCCAGATTGTAATAGTGCTCTGTGCCCGCATCGTCCACCACAACGGTGTTCATATAGATCTCGTTGTTGGAATGCACCAGCGCCTTGTAGTTGGGCATGTAGGCTTCCACATAGTCGGTCAGCTCGATGGCATAGCCCTTTTCCACCATGACCTGGGGCGGATCGCAGATCACCGCGTCGATGATATCCGGCAGGTCGCCGGAGGCCAGCATGGTGGAATAGTTATCCGCCTCGGAGCCGGGAGGCGGCTGGAGAAAGTTCAGGGCGATCCCCTTCTCCTCGGGACCCCAGCCGCGGCGCAGCGTATACTGAATGGCCGGATTCTCGGAATAATTGCCATAATACTCAGAGGACGTGCCGGAATAGATCCACCAGTCAAAGGTGGTTTCCGGGGATGCGCTTTGGCCGCCGGCATTGCCGAGGTTGCCGTAATACAGCTGCATGCCGACCAGCATGACCACCACGGCGCACATCAGCGCGATCCATTTTACTCGAAGGGACATGGGTTTGTTCTCCTTTCTTGAATGGGTTCAACGGAAGGGATAGGTTCCCTGATGGTACTTATGATAGCGGACCTTCCCCCAAAACACTTTATCAATTCCGACAAAAAATACGGCATTTCCGACAAGTCGGTTTTCCCCTTATTCCGCGTATTGAAGCGTTTCCGCAAAAGAAATCCGCTTTCCGGACGGCGCAATGAACAGGCCCTCCGCGCCCCCCGGCAGCGCGGCCCGGTAATGCCAGACGCCCTGACCATCCCGCCGGTAATCAAAGGAAACGCCGCCCAAAGGCGTGATGACCGCGCCGGAAAGATCGGGCAGATCCAGCAAACGGGGACGGATCACGATTTTTCCGTTTTCCTGCCGGATGCCGGCCAGCGTGCGCGTGAACGTATACAGCGGGAGCGCGCTCCAGGCGTGGCATTCGCTGCGGGGATGGTGGGGCTCCTCCGGGCAGGTGGTGCTGCCGCGGCCGATCAGGCTGATCCAGGCATCCAGATCCCGGCGCAGCTGGTCCGCCATCCCGGCCTTCTCCAGCGCCCGGAACCATTCGTAGGAGGCGGCAAAGGAGCAGGGCGGGCAGCTGGTCGCGGCTTGCAGCGCGCGCTGGCTTTCCCGTTCGTCCAGCATCCCGTTGATCACCGCCCAGGCCTGGGCGTGGCGGGTAAACTGAGGGCATCCCGGGCCTTCCCGCACCATGCCCGTTTCGGGATCGAAGCACAGCGCCTTGACCTTTTGCAGGATTTCCGCCCGCCGCTGCCGATACTCCGCCGCCGTGCCGGGACGCCCCGTGGCCTCATACAGCTTACCGCCGCATTCCAGGGCATAGGCGTACATCAGATTGACAATGGCGCTGGGGCCTTCAAAGTATGCGGGCGATACGCCGCCGGTCTCCTGCCAATCGTCCTGCCAGTCCATGAACGCCCAGGGATCGATGGCGCCCACCAGCCCCGAGCCGTCCCGTTTGCCGTCATAGTAATCCAGGATGCGGTCCATATCCGGGCGGTACAGGCGGCCCAGCGCCAGATCGCCGGTATGCTCCACATACTCCCAGAGCGCGTAAACATAATGCAGGGAGAATGTGGAAATCACCTGCAAATAGGCCGTCGGCGTCTTTCCCGGCAGCAAGCCATTCGGCAGCATCCCGCAGTGGAAATCCAGCAGCGCTTTCTTCGCCAGGCGGGTATCGCCGCTGACGGCGTAATTGAACAGCATTTGCAGCCGGGTATCCATGATGAATTGCAGCTGCTCATAGTACGGGCAATCCATATAGGTTTCCAGCATGCAGTTTTGCAGGGTGCGCAGGCAGATATCCCAAAGCGAATTGACCCAGGAGGCGGAAGAGGAGATCGCGGACTCCACCGCCAAAGGATACCCTGTTTTTCGATAGGTCGGGGGCTGGGGCAGCCAGCCGCCCCGGATAACGATATAGCGGAAGGTGCGCACCCAGAAGGGCTCATAGCACAGAGGCCTGCCGTTCAGCACGATATGATCGGCCCGGCCCGAAACGCTGCCGTTCAGATCATCGATGCGCTGCCCATCCGTGCCGTCCCCAAAGCGCTCCAGATAGGTGACGGTGATTTCCGTCCCCGCTTCGCCGTCAAACAGGAATCGGGGATAGCCGTTTACATGGGCCCCGGCATCCAGCACAACGTCGTTTTCCCTCGGTATGATCTGTTCAAAGCTCGCTTCCGTTTCCTCCAATAGCGGGATTTCCCGGGGAACCACATGCGCCCGGGGGATCAGCCCCACGCTCTGAAAAAGCGGGGACGGCATGACCGGCCCACAGGGCAGAGCGGGCAGCCAGGCGGAGGCATCAAAATCCATGTTTTTCCAATCGCTGGGCGACTGACGAAAATCGATGCTCTCCTCCACTGCCCCCAGGTAGATGGAATACCGCGTGGATTTGAGATAAAAAGTGTTGTCCAGCCACACCCGCCAGTCCGCCTGGCCCGTGGTGATGGAACCGATCGCATTTCCATCCTTGTTTTTTATTGTTCCTTCCATTGCCAGCGCGTGGCAGCTGCCCGCGCCGACCACGCCGTAGATGGCGGCCCTTTCGTCGGTCTGATCCCGAGCGATATCGGGATCGTTATAGAGCGCCTGCACGGCAAACACGTTTTTCCCCGCCCGCAGATAGGGCGTCAGCTCCACCGTTTCATAATACTGCCGGTTCAAATCGCCCTTGCAGGGGCCGGACAGCACGGGCTGTTCATTGACCCACAGCCGATAACGGGATACCGCCGTGAGGCAGACCGTCAGATGGGCTTTCTCCGGCAGCGCCTGCTCGCAGCGGAAGTAAGCGAAGCGTCCGCCCAGATCACCGTGATAGATTTGCTTCTGTTTCAGCTCTTCCGGCGGGATCCTGATCCATTGCGCAGATTCCCACATTCTGTTACCTCTTTGAAAATGAAAGACTGGAAGAACCAGCCTTTCAATATTTATTTTATTCCACGATGATCCGCGCCCGGTCCAGGTTCAGCACCTGGGTGAAGGGATCGGAGGCGTCCCCATTGCGCTGGGTGGCGATGCGTACGGTGGCAAAGTAGGTGCCGGGCTGATCGAAGGAACCGACGGTTTCCGCGTGGGCGGTGTGCACCTTCCCCCGGACGCCCTTTTCAAAGGGCAGCGCGCTATCCCACATTTCGTTCCCCAGCATCAGCCGGGCCACGCCGTTGGTTTCGGTCTCCTTGGCGGCAAGCTGCTTTTCCTGCTGGGCAAAGAGGATCTCCGTCACGTCGCCCGCGTTTTCGGGCACCTCCACATCCACCGTGAAGCGCACGCACTCGCCAGCTTTTACATGGGTGCACTTTTCGCCGTTGGCCTTCAGTGTGGGGATCGCCTGAATGCCATACCGTTTGCTCACATCGGGCTCCGTATGAATCTGTCCGTCTTCGCCCAGGGTATAGGCGGTACGATTCAGGGGTTCAATACCCTTCTCCACCCAGTTGCTCAGGTCAATCAGCGCCTGCCGCAGCGCGCCCACATA
>CADAHU010000011.1 GCA_902787835.1 uncultured Eubacteriales bacterium | reverse complement strand
CCGATGGCCTTGGGCTCGATCTTGACCAGCTCCGCCAGGGGATCCTGCATGCGGCGGGCGATGGAGACTGCGCTGCGCTGGGTCACGTCAAAATCCGGGAACTCCTGGGCGGCCAGCTTGCTGGCGCTGTATACCGATGCGCCGGCCTCGCTGACGATCATATAGGCCACGCCGGGCAGCTCGGGCAGGAGCGAGGCGATAAACTGCTCGCTCTCCCGGCTGGCGGTGCCGTTGCCGATGGCGATGGCGGTAACGCCGTATTTTTTTACGAAGCTCTTGATCAGCCGGGCGGCCTCGGCCTTGCGCATCTCCTGACCGGGCAGGGTAAAGTATCCCACGCCGGTATCCAGCACCTTGCCGTTTTCATCGATCACCGCCAGCTTGCAGCCCGTGCGGAAGCCCGGATCCACGCCCAGCGTCACCTTGCCCTTGATGGGCGGCTGCATCAGCAGCTGATGCAGGTTCTGGCTGAAAATGCGGATGGCCTGCACGTTGGCGCGGTCGGTTAATTCGTTGCGGATCTCCCGCTCCAGGGAAGGGAACAGCAGCCGCTCCCAGGCATCCTCGCAGGCCATTTTTACCTGCTCTGACGCGGCGGAGCCGGTCCGCACAAAGGCGCGCTGCACGGCGGCGTTCGCCTTTTCCTCCGGGGCGATCAGCGCAACCTTCAGGAATTCCTCCCGCTCGCCGCGGTTCACCGCCAGCACGCGATGCGCCGCCATGCGCGGCACGGCCTCCCGATAATCGTAATACATGCTGTAAACGCTGTCCTCATCCTTGGCGGCCTTGGTCTCGATCACGCCTTCCCGCAGCAGCAGGGCGCGCAGCTCCTTGCGCAGGGCGGCGTCGTCGCTGATCTGCTCGGCAATGATATCCCGCGCTCCGGCCAGGGCGGTCTCCGCGTCGGGGATTTCCTTTCCCGGGTCAATAAACTTTGCAGCCTCCGCCAGGGGATCGCCCTTGGGCAGCTGCAGGCTGAGCCACAGCGACAGGGGCTCCAGCCCGCGCTCCCGGGCGATGGTGGCGCGGGTGCGGCGCTTGGGCCGGTAGGGACGGTAGATGTCCTCCAGCTCCGCCAGGGTGGCGGCCTTGGAAAGCTGATTTTTCAATTCATCGGTGAGCGCGCCCTGCTCCGCCAGCGCTTTTTCGATTTCCTCCCGGCGCTTGACCAGATTGCGCAGGTACTCCAGCCGTTCCGAGAGCTCGCGCAGCACCTGGTCATCCAGGGAGCCGGTCATTTCCTTGCGGTAGCGGGCGATGAAGGGGATGGTGTTGCCAGCGTCCAGCAGGTCGATCACCGCCTGCACCTGCTGGGGCTTCAGGTTGAATTCCTTTGCCAGGATCGTTACAAAGTCCATGGGTTTTCTCTCTCTTTTCAGTTATTGAGCCAGCGGATGATCTGGTCGCGGATGACCCGCCGCACATCCGGGCTCCAGAAGTTGCCCTCATGCTCCGCGCCGTCCACATAGTAGGCCTGCACGTCGGCGCCCGCTTCGGCCAGACGGGTGTAAAGCTTGTCCATCTGATCGCAGGGCACCACGGGATCGGCGGTGCCGTGCAGCAGCAGGAAGGGCGGATAGGCTTTGCCCGCCTCCACCCGGTATACCGGGCTCCAGCGGCGCATCACGCTGTCCCACTGGGCCGGATCCGCGCCGAAGTAAGCGGCCATCACCGCCGTGATATTGGGCATGGCCTTCAGGTAATCGAACAGCGCGGGCAGATCGGTGGGGGCAAAGCAAGCCGCCACGGCGCAGACCGCGTCGCTCTGATCGGCGTATTCCGCTGTTTTAAGCGCGGGATCATCGCCGGTCAGCCCCAGCAGGCAAACCGTATTGCCGCCGGAGGAGGTGCCAAAGGCCATGATGCGTTCAGGATCGATGCTGTACGTTACCGCGTTGGCGCGCAGGAAGCGGATGGCGCACTTCACATCCTCCAGAAAGGCGGGGAAGGGGAAGCCGTCCTGGGCGCTGCGGTGGGATACCGTGGCCACAATGCAGCCTTCCTCGGCAAAATGGGACAGCATGGGGATCTCATAGCCCAGATTGGGCGTGGTCCAGGAGCTGCCCTGCACGAATAGGATCAGCGGCCGTTTGGGGCCCTTGGAATAATCGTCGCCCGCGGCCCAGGGCAGGATCAGCGTCAGCTCCTGGCCGTTTTGGGAATAGCGGATATGCTCCTTGATCTCGGCCTGGCCGGCCAGGGTGGGATTCATGGGCAGATGGGGGATTTGGGGTATCATGGCGCGTCCTCCTGTGCTTTTTTAGCTTCTGTACTATTTAATCCCATCGCCGCGCGCTTGTCAAGCGGCAAAAGGAAAGGGCTGCCGGCGCTGGGCCGGACAGCCCGAAGGGGTTCCGGGGTCAATCGATGGTCAGCGTGCCCACACCCACGTTTCTGTTGGTCTTTTTATCGAACAGCACAATGCTGCTGCCCACCACATCCATGTTCACCTGGGCGTCCACGGCGTAGTCCACCGAGCCGAACACCACGCTGGTCAGCATGGTATCGCCGCAGCTGGCCTTGACCGTGGTCTCCATGCCGGCGGGCAGGGTGGAATAGATGGAGGCGGACAGCTTGCCGCCCTCCCGGATGGGCAAAAACTCCGGCCGCACGCCCACGAGGGCGTCCTCGCCCAGGCGGATGATGTTGGCGGAGGATACGAACTGCGCCGTTTTGCCCAGCATTTCCAGATCCACCGTGGCGCGGTCGATCTTTTTCACCTTGGCGGGGATAAAGTTCATGGTGGGGTTGCCCACGAAGCTGGCCACAAAGATGTTGGCGGGCTTGTTGTAGATCTCCAGCGGCGGCGCGTACTGCTGCAGCACGCCGGTCTCCATCAGGCAGACCTGGGTGGAGAGCGTCATGGCCTCCAGCTGATCATGGGTCACGTACACAAAGGTGCTGTTGGTATCGGTGTGCAGGCGCTTGAGCTCCGTGCGCATCTCGCCGCGCAGCTTGGCATCCAGGTTGGACAGCGGCTCATCCATGAACAGCACCCGGGGGCTGGGAGCCAGGGTGCGGGCGATGGCCACGCGCTGCTGCTGGCCGCCGGAGAGCTCGGCGGGGTAGCGCTTGACGAACTGCTCGATCTTGAGCAGCTTCAGCATTTCATCCACCCGGGCTTCGATCTTCTTTTTATCCCATTTTAGCATCTCCAGGCCAAAGGCGATGTTCTGGTAGACCGTCATATGCGGCCACAGGGCGTAATTCTGGAAAAGGAAGCCGATATCACGCTTGTTGGGGGGCAGGTTGATGCCCTTCTCGCTGTCGTATACCGGCACGCCGTCGATCAGGATACGGCCCGAGGTGGGCGTCTCCAGGCCCGCGATCATGCGCAGGGTGGTGGTTTTGCCGCAGCCCGAGGGCCCCAGCAGCGTTACGAAGCCGCGGTCCTCGATCACCAGGTTCAGGTCGTCCACGGCGACAAACTTATCAAAGCGCTTGTTGACGTGTTCCAATATGATTTGCGGCATGGCTTAACCTCCGATTCCCTTGTCGAACGATGCGCCCGTCAGCTTGTTGACCAGCGTGTTGATGGCAATGATGATTAGGATGATCAGCAGCGTTACGGCGCTGCCGTACTGGGCGTAGCCGGTCTCGTTGAAGGAGAACAGCATGGTGGTGAGCAGGTAGCGGGGATAGGGCACCAGCAGGGTAAACAGCGCCACCTCGCGCATCACGTTGATCACCGGCAGCAGATAGCCGGATATGATGGCGCTCTTCTGGATGGGGAAAAGGATGCGGCGCATGCGGGCCACCCAGGGCACGCCGAAGATGGTGGCGGCCTCCTCGATCTCCGGGGCGATCTGCATCATGCTGTTTACGCCGGAGCGCGAGGCGAAGGGCAGGAATTTGACCGACGCCACCAGCCCCAGCAGGAAGAAGCTGCCGTACATCCATTTGAAGGAGGCGCTGGTGGCCACCGCCAGATAGATGGTGCCAAAGGCCATGGCGGGCATCAGGTAGGGGAAGAAGGCCAGGTTTTCCACGATCTGGCTGAGCCAGCTGCCCCGGCGGCGCACGCAGGCGTAGCCGATCAGCATGCCGCAGGTGCCCACGATCATGGCCACCGCCAGCGCCAGACCCACCTGACGGAACAGGCCCATCCACATGGTGCTGTTCATCAGGATGCCGTCCGGCATGCCGGTCTCGTAGGCCGAGGCCTCCGTGCCGATCCAGAAATCCAGCGTCATATTGCTGAAGGAGTAATTGCCCGGCTGCTTGATCACGCTCTCCAGCGCGAAGGATACCAGCGGCATGATGGCAAAGAACAGCGTCAGGAGGATCAGCACGGCGGAGATCACGCCGTTGGCGCCCCGCAGCTTGACCAGCGATACCTGGCCGCTCTTGCCGGTGACGGTGGTAAAGGATTTGCGCTTGCCGGTAAAGTACTGGTTGACGCCCAGGATCAGCGTGCCCAGCAGGATGGAGACAAAGGCGATGATGTAGCCCTGCCCCTCATAGCCCGCTTGGATCAGCGCGCGCATTTTGGTGGAAAGGGTAAAGGTGCGCGTGGCCGAGCCCAGGAACACCGGCACGGTATAGCTGGCAAAGCCGGAGGAGAAGATCAGCAGGAAGGTGGAGAGGATGGCTGGCATCACGATGGGGATGGTCACCCGCCGGATAATGGTAAACCGGCTGGCCTTCAGGATGGTGGCGCTCTCCTCCAGGGTGGCGTCCATGTTTTTCAGGATGCCGCCGATCAGCAGATAGGCGAAGGGCGAGTAGTGCAGGCCGATCACCATGATCATGGGGAACAGGCCAAACACGAACCACTCCGGCATGCAGAGGCCAAAGAGTGATTCCATCATGCCCACCACGCCGCCGCCTACCTTGCTGTTCTGGAACATGTTGGTCCAGAACAGGGCCAGCGTCCAGGCCGGCATCATGTAGGGGAATACGAACACGGCGCTGATGAATTTTTTGCATTTCAGATCAGACCGGGTGATGAACCAGGCCACCGTGCCGCCGATCAGGATCCCCAGCAGGCCGGAGCCCGAGGCCACGATCAGGGAGTTGAGCAGCGGCGTCCAGAAGTTGGCCTGGCTCCATTCCCTGTCGGCAAACAGCATCTGGAAATGGTTCATCGTCCAGCTGCCCACCGATATGCGCAGCATTTTCTTCTCCGTGCCCGCGTGCACCGTAAACATGTTGGTCAGCATGGTGATCATGGGGAACAGCGACAGCACCGTCAGCGCGATCAAAAAGGCCAGCAGGATCAGGTTGGCCGGCTTGGAGAAGAAGGCCTTCAGGCGGTATCGGAGCGGTTCCCGCCGCAGATCCGGTTGTATGGATGTCATGGCAACGCCTCCCAAGGGTCAGACAGAACAAACAGGGGCAGAGCTTTCCTCTGCCCCTGCCGATTGATATTTATTTGCTCACGCGCACGTTGATGAAGCGGTAGATGGGGCCGTAGTTTTCGCCCAGGCCGTCGATGTAATCCAGATCCTCAAACACCAGCTTGTCCGCCCAGTAGGTGTACGCCTGATCTTCCAGGCCCTCGGGCTTGTTGATCGTGGTGTTGGGGCTGTAATAGCCCTGGCTGGAGTTCCAGCTCTTGGGGCCGCCGAAGCCCTCTTCGCTCAGCAGCCAGTTGATGAACAGGGCGCAGGTGTAGGGGCAGTCGGTATCGCTGCAGACGGTGGCGTATACGTTGTACATAAAGCCGCTGAAGCAGTTCACGTCGTTCTCGAACTGCAGCACGGTCAGGTTGGGACGGTCATTCTCATCCACCTTGCGCAGCTTGGAGAACACGAAAATGCCCATGTTGCCGGCGCTGCCCTGGGCAATGCCGCTGGCGATCTTGGATGCGGAGGTGAAGGTGTAGTTCACGTTCTTGAGGAAGCCGTCGATCCACTGATAGCTGGCGCTTTCAAACTCGGTGGATTCCCAGGCCTTGCCGTAGTAGGCTTCGTAGGCCGCGGCCATCTTTTCGGTCCATTCGGGGCTGGTCAGCATGATCAGGAAGTTCAGGTTCACGGTCTCGTTGGTGGGATCCTTGAAGAAGACCTTGCCGGCCCATTCGGGCTCCACCAGCTGCCATACGTTGTTCACGCCCACGGAGCCTTCCTTGTTGTTGTAGATCATCAGGCTGTTGATGAAGGTGACCACGGTGGGGTTCTGGTAAGCCTCGGGCACCACGTCCGCCAGGGCGGCGGGGAAGTAGTTATAGCTCAGGCCTTCGTCCAGCAGGTTGACCTTCAGATCGGGGCCGTTCTGCACCAGCGCCATATCGGGGCTGTCCTTCACGCCGGAGCCGATCTGGTTGGTCAGCTTGGAGTAGGTCTCGCCGTCATCGATCTCGGCGTAAACCACCTTGCCGGCCAGGGCGGGATAGGCTTCCATAAAGTTGGCGGCCGCCTTCTCGGCAAAGGAGGTGGTGGAATAGAAGTTCAGCGTGGCGCCGGCGGCCGCTTCCTGCTGGGCCAGGGCATAGAGCTCTTCATTGGTCATGGTGCTGGCAGCCTGCAGGGCCTCCTCCACGGTTTCCGCGGAAGCGGTCATGGCGAAGGAAAGGACAAACGTCAGCGCCAGGATCAGGGACAGCAATCGTTTCATAGATCATTCCTCCTGTGTTTTTCATATTTGGGCTGGAAACCTGTGCCAGCCGCTTATTTCTATCATAAAGTATACATGACGGAAACCGCAAAGTCAAGCGCCGCGCTTGCCGGGTTTCACTTTCTTTCGGTACTTTCGGAGCACCGGAATGCATAGGCTGGACTGGGAGGGGTGCGTATGCGGCGGGGTGCGGCGCTGTTCTTTTTTTGCATGGCGGTTCTGATCGTCGCGGCGGCGGCGCAGGCGGCCGCGGGGACGCCGGAGGAGTCCTGGATCCTGATCGAGACCGATCTGAAGCGGCTGACGGTGTACCGGGGCACGGAGGTGGTCAGCCGCTATCCCATCGCCGCCGGCGCGCGGGATACGCCCTCGCCCATCGGCGTCTTTTATATCGGCAGCCGCTTTACCACCGAGATGTCGGGCTTCGGCACCCGGTTCCTGGGCCTCACCGTGCCCTGGGGCCAGTATGGCATTCATGGCACCAACCGCCCGGAATCCATCGGGCGCAACGCCTCCCACGGCTGCTTCCGGCTGCGGGTCAGGGACGCCGAGGCGCTGTATGGGCAGGTGCGCAACTGGGCGCGGGTGGTGGTGGACGGCGGCCCCTACGGACCGCTGGGGGACGGCCTGCGCCCGCTCCATCCCGGGGACCGGGGCAGCGCCGTGCAGCTGGCGCAGATCCGCCTGGCCCAGCAGGGCTACTATTGGGGCGCTGCCGACGGGGTGTACGGCGCGGGCACCTCCCGGGCGGTGCTGGCCGCGCGGAAGGCCTACGGGCTCAGCGATCAGGATATCGTGGATGATGCGCTTTATGACCGGCTGGGCATCCTGCTGTTTGAGTA
Organism: uncultured Eubacteriales bacterium; assembly: GCA_902787835.1. Lineage (GTDB taxonomy): Bacteria > Bacillota > Clostridia > Christensenellales > Aristaeellaceae > SFMI01. The sequence continues at coordinate 25,329 of CADAHU010000011.1, read as the reverse complement.
ATGGAGGGGAAACGGCGCGCATAGAATGATACCATGGAAATGCTCAGATGCTTTCCGCCTCTTCTGCGGCAGGAGCTGGAGGCGGCGGTGGATCCCGACCGGATCTGCGATATCCGTTTATTTGCCGGGCGGCCCTGCGCCGTGCGCACGATGGACGGGGAATACATGACCGATTTTATCCTGGATGCCGGGGAGCTCGACGGCCTGGCCCAGGCGCTCAGCAGGCGCATGCTGCGGCTGTCGCCGGGCGTTTCGGAGGGCTTTATCACCCTGGCCGGCGGGCACCGCATGGGCCTGTGCGGACAGGTGACCCAGGAGCCGGAAGGGCTGCTGCTGCACGGGCTGGGCAGCCTGTGCATCCGCGTGGCCCGGGAGGCGCCGGGATGCGGACGCTCGCTGGCGGCCACGGTGCGCCGGGGCGGCGGCGTGCTGGTGGCCGGCGCGCCGGGCAGCGGCAAAACCACCATGCTGCGGGATGCCCTGCGGCTGCTCTCCGACGGCGGCTGGGCCGTGGGCCTGGCGGACGAGCGGGGCGAGGTGGCGGCCTGCCTGGATGGCGTGCCCCAGCTGGACGTGGGCATGCGCACCCACGTGGTGGACGGCTGTAAAAAAGCCGACGGCCTTCGCTGGCTGCTGCGCGCCATGTGTCCGCAGCTGCTGGCCACCGACGAGCTGTACGGCCCGGAGGACTGCCGGGCGGTGCGGGAGGCGGCGGCCTGCGGCGTGCCGGTATTGGCCACGGTGCACGCGGGCTGCGCGGCGGAGCTGTGCGCCCGGCAGGGGATCCGCGCCTTGCTGGAGGAGGGCGCGGTGCGCCGGGTGGTGTTTCTGCACCGGCGGAGCGTATTGGTGGCGGCGGAAGCCCGGGAGGTGCTGGAGGCGTCATGTCTGTGCCGCTGATGCTGGGGCTGGCCTGCGCCCTGATCGGCGCATTGGCTGCCCGCAGGCTGCAAAGGCGCAGCGCGTATTTGCGCGCCTGGCAGCGGGCGCTGATCGCCATGCATGCCGCCAGCGCCTATGCCAGGGCCAACTGCGCCCAGATCCTGCGGGCCGGAGCGTCGGAGGCGCGGGAGCTGATCCCTGTTGCCCGGGCGGTGGAGCTGGAAGGGGCGGACGCCGAAAAACGCTATCTTGACACCTCCGCCCGCCAGCCCCTGAAGGCGGAGGAGCGCACGGTGCTCCTGTCGGTGATGCGGGCGCTGTCCTCCGGCGGCCGGGAGGAGATCGGCGCGGCGCTGGCCTATGCCATCGAGCGCTTCCGGCAGTTCTGCGCGGATTGCGACCGCAGGCGGGATGCGGACGCGCGGATGTACATGACCCTGGGGGTGCTGTCCGGGCTGTGCGTTTTTTTGATACTGGAATGATGGGAGGGATGGAACATGCAGGTGCAGCAGCTGCTGCGCATCGCGGGCATTGGCGTGCTGGTCACGGTGATCGCCCAGATCCTCACCCGGGCAGGCCGGGAGGATATGGCCACGCTCACCGCCATTGCGGGGCTGGCCCTGGTGCTGATGCTGGTGGTTTCGCTGGTGGCGGAACTGATCTCCAGCGTGCAGAGCCTCTTTGGGCTGTATTGATGGAGGCGTTCTGGAAATACATCGCCCTTGCCGTGGCCGCCGCGCTGATGGCCCTGACGTTGCGCGCGGCCGACCGCTCCTTCGGCATGGCGTTCTCGCTGGCCGCGGGGGTATTGCTGCTGCTTTTGCTCCTGGAGCCGCTGCGGCGGGCGATGCGGGCGCTGCTGGATATGGCCGGGGCGGCGCAGATCGGAGAGGAGCATACCGGCCTGCTGCTTAAAATGCTGGGGGTATCCTTTGCGTCGGAGTTTGCCGCCCAGGCCTGCCGGGACGCGGGGGAAAACGGCATCGCCCTGCGCATCGAAACGGCGGCCAAGGTGATGCTGGCAGTGCTGGCCGCGCCGGTGCTGGAGGAGCTGACCCGGCTGATCCTGGAGCTGACCGCATGAGGCGGCTGGCGGTTTTTCTGCTGCTTTTGCTGGCCGTCCTGCCGGGACAAGCCGAGGAGCTGGAAAGCGGCCTTATGCAGTCGCTGGAGGGCGTGGATACCGCCGCGCTGGAGGAGGCCTCCGGCCAGACGGGGCTTCATGACTTGATCCTGCGCCTGGCCCGGGGGGAAGCGGTGTGGGATGCGGGGCAGACCCTCTCCGCCCTGGCGGATCAGGCGCTGGGGATCCTGCGCCATACCGGCGTCCGCGCCCTGGGTCTGGCCGCGCCGGCGCTGCTCTGCGCCCTGGCAGGAGCATTGGGCGGCCATGGAACGGTGGCAAAAATGGCGGAGAGCACCTGCTTTCTGGTGCTGGCTGCCGCGCTGGCAGCCGATATGCGGCTGTTCCTGGCCGAGGCGTCGGATACCATTACCCACATGGCCCGGCTGATGCAGACGCTCTTCCCCATGCTGCTGACGCTGCTGGCGGCGGTGGGGGCCACCAGCGGGGCGGCGCTGTTCAAGCCCGCCGTATCGGCGGCCAGCGGCACCATGACGGCGCTGGTGCAGCGGGTATCCCTGCCCCTGGCCATGGGCGTGGCCACGGTGTCGCTGCTGGATCACCTGTCGCCGGAAACGCGGCTGTCCCGCCTGGCCTCGCTGCTGCGGGAGGCGGCGGCCTGGACGCTGGGCATCGCCTTTACGGTGTTTATCGGCGTCACCGCCCTGCAGGGGCTCACCGCGGCGGCGGCGGACGGCATCGGCATCCGGGCGGCCAAATACGCTGTGGATAACCTGGTGCCCGTGGTGGGCGGCATGTTTGCCGATACCATGGATACGTTGGTGGGCTGCGCCATGCTGATCAAAAACGCCCTGGGCGTCACCGGCCTTTTCCTGCTGCTGTCGGTGGCCGGGCTGCCCATGCTGCGGCTGCTGATCGCCGCCCTGTGCTATCGGCTTTGCGCGGCGCTGCTGCAGCCGGCCGCGCCTTCCCGGGCGTCTGGGATGATCCAGTCTTTTTCCGATGTGCTGATGCTTTTGTTTGTGATCGAGCTGTCGGTGGGGGCCATGTTTATCTTGCTGGTGGCCCAGATGCTGGCGGTGGGGAACCTGGCGGTGGGGCTGAGGTGAAGGGGAATGAATGGTTTTCTGCGGAGCGTGAGCCTGCTGGCCCTGCTGCGCATGACGGTGGGCCTGCTACTGCCCGAGGGCGGCGTCCGGAGGCTGTGCGATTTGCTGCTGGGGATGGTGGTCATGCTGGGTACGCTGAACGCCTTCAGGCGGCTGCTGACCGGCTGGCATCTCTGAAAAAAGCGCTGCTTGGACGGCCGCTGCTGCTGCTATTGCCGCTGATTCTTCTGATTCTGCTGGCGCTGAATACGGGTTCGGGGAGCGGCGGCATGACCAATGAGGAAAGGCGGGTGGCGGAGACGCTCTCCTGCGTGCAGGGGGCGGGCCGGGTGCGGGTCACGCTGTATTACGCGGAGAGCGGCGGCGCGCTGACCGGCGCATCCAGAAAGCTGACTGGCGCGCTGGTGGTGGCCCAGGGCGCGAAGAACGCGGCGGTGCGGCTGCGGCTCACCGAGGCGGTGGAAACGCTGCTTTCCCTGCCGCCGGGCAGCGTGATGGTGCTGGAAATGGAGGGGAATACATGCGGGCAAGGATCTCCCGGGGCGTCATGACGGCGCTGATGCTGCTGGCGGTGCTCAGCGCCTATTATCTCCGGGGCGATGGCGACCGCCCGGCGAGCGCGCTGCAGGTGGAGCGGGTATTTATCCAGGCTGCGCCCGCCCCGGATGGCCGCGCGCAGCGCAACGCCCAGCGCTCCGAGGAAATTGAGGCGCTGACCGCTCTGGCGCAATCGGACGCCGGGGCAGGGGAAAGGCTGGAGCAGCTGATCGCCCGGGCGGAGAACGAGCTGGCGGTGGAGCAGGCGCTGGACGCCCTGGGGCAGAAAGGGGCGGTCTGCGCCATCCGCGCGAACGCCGTTACCGTATGCTTGCCCGGCGCATTGGAGGCCGACCTGGCCCAGACGATCATCGCGCTGTGCGCCCGCATTGCCGGGGTGGACGCGGAAAATGTGTTTGTACTGGACGAATGCGCGTATTTGTGATAAGATATACGGGAATACTTATGCCAAAGGGCGGAAAGGGCGCGTTATGGTCAGGACCGGTTTCGTAAAGGAAAAAAAAGGCGATACGCTGCGCGTCTGCTTTGAGCGCCCGGAGGCCTGCGAGGGCTGCAAGGGCTGCGCCAAGGGACTGCTGCCCAAGCAGGAGCTTTTGACCGTGTACGGCCAGGCGGAGGTCGGCGATATCGTGGATGTGCGGATGCCCGAGGCGCAGACGCTGAAGGCCTCCATGCTGGTGTACGCCGTGCCGCTGGTTCTGCTGCTGGCGGGGCTTGCCGGCGGGTACGCGCTGCATTTATCCGATGGACTGACGCTGCTGCTGGCCCTGGCCGGACTGGCGCTGGGGTATGCAGCCGTAAAAACGGTGGATCGGCGTCTGCGCGCCCAGGACCGCTGGCGGCCCGCCGTGGTGAACGTCCGCCCTCCCAAGGATTCCAAACAATGAAAGGATATATAATATGAGCGAAAAGAAGTTTACTGTGGCCAATTTTGAGGCCGAGGTGCTCAAGGCTGATCTGCCCGTGCTGGTGGATTTCTGGGCCACCTGGTGCGCGCCCTGCCGCATGCTGGGCCCTGTGGTGGAGGAAGTGGCCGAGGAGACCGAGGGCCGCGCCATCGTGGGCAAAATCAACGTGGACGACGAAATGGACCTGGCCCGCAAATACCGCGTGGCGTCCATCCCCACGCTGATTGTTTTCAAAAATGGTCAGGAAGTGAACCGCAGCGTGGGTGTTGTGGAAAAGGAAGATATTTTGGAATTGCTGGACCTTTGATATTAAGGACACCGCACAATAAATCTTCTCAAAATTCGTTATAATTTGATATAGCATTCCGCAGCAATCTGTGGTATGCTTTATTCAGGTTAATATGCTCTCTTATTAGAGGACGATAAATGTTCTATATAATATTTCTTATACCGCCCGCAAAACAGGCGAGACTCAAGGAAAGAAGGTTCGTATGGCTAATCATCCAAAATTACGCATCATTCCCTTGGGCGGCATAGACGAATTCGGCAAGAACATCACGGTATTCGAGTACGATAAGGATATCATCGTGGTGGACTGCGGTTCCATGTTCCCCAAGGATGACATGCTGGGCATCGATCTGGTGATCCCGGACGCCAGTTACCTGGTGGCCAATAAGGATCGGGTGCGCGGCTATGTGTTCACCCACGGGCACGAGGATCATATCGGCGCCATTCCCTATGTGGCGGCGCAGGTGCCGGCCCCGCTGTACGGCAGCCGGCTCACCATGGCCCTGATCGACAACAAGCTCAAGGAGCATCATGTAAACAACGTCACCCTCAACACCGTGGAGCCCCGGCAGGTCATCCAGCTGGGCTGCTTTACCGTGCGCTTCATCAAGGTGACCCACTCCATTCCCGGCGCTTTCGCCCTGGCCATCACCTGCCCGGTGGGCACGGTGGTGTGCTCCGGCGACTTCAAGATCGATTTTACGCCCCTGGACGGCGAGATGACCGACCTGCATTCCCTGGCGGCGCTGGGGGATGAGGGCGTGCTGGCCCTGCTGTGCGAGAGCACCAACGTGGAGCGCCCGGGCTATACCATGAGCGAGTGCAAGATCGACGATACCTTCAACGCCCAGATGAGCAACGCCCGGGGCCGGGTGATCATCGCCATGTTCTCCAGCAACGTGGGCCGCCTGCAGCAGGTGGTGGACTGCGCGGTGCGCTTTGGCCGCAAGGTGTGCTTCGTGGGCCGCAGCATGGTAAACGTATCCCAGATCGCCATGGAGCTGGGCGAACTGCAGGTGCCGGAGGGCTATCTGCTGGAGCTGGATGATCTGGACCGCTTCCGCGATGATGAGCTGGTGATCCTGACCACCGGCAGCCAGGGCGAGCCGCTGGCCGGCCTGACCCGCATGGCCTTCTCCGAGCACCGCAAGCTGCAGATCAAGACCTCCGACAAGGTGATCATCAGCGCTTCCGCCATTCCGGGCAACGAGATCTTCGTTTCCCGGGTCATCAACCAGCTGTACCGCTGCGGGGCGGAGGTCATCTATGACGCCATGGCCGCCGTACACGTATCCGGCCACGCCTGCCAGGAGGAGATCAAGCTCTTCCATGCCCTGGTCAACCCGCGGTATTTCATCCCCGTCCACGGCGAATACCGCATGCTGTGGAAGCATGGCGAGATGGCCGAAAGTATGGGCATGCCCCGGCAGAACATCATCCTGCCGGAGAACGGCCAGGTGATTGAACTGGGCCCCGACAGCGTGAGCATCGCGGGCGAGGTGCCCACCGGCACGGTGCTGGTGGATGGCCTGGGCATCGGCGATGTGGGCAACGTGGTGCTGCGGGACCGCAAGCACCTGAGCCAGGATGGCCTGATCATCGTGGCCATGGCCTTTGACCGCACCAATTGCGTGCTGGTCTCCGGCCCCGATGTGATCAGCCGCGGCTTCGTGTATGTGCGGGAGAACGAGGATCTGATCGAGGGCATCCGCAGCAGCGTGCGCAATATCATTGCCAGCTACGGGCGCATCGAGGGCAGCGATTGGCCCAGCATCAAAACCCGCATCAAGGACGAGCTGCACCATTACATCTACGAAAAGATCAAGCGCAATCCCATGATCCTTCCTGTGATTGTGGATTTGGGATAAATGTGATATACTGAAGGCGGTCGGGTTTCCGGCCGCCGTTTTGCTGTGCGTATGAACGCGCGGAAAGGGGAAACAATGCAGGTATACGATGAAGCGAACGCCCTGGCGCGGGCCATCCGGGAGAGCGACGTCTGCCGGGAGTACCGGCAGCTCAAGGAAGAGATCGACGGCAACGAGACCAACCGCGCGCTGATCAAGGAGTATAAAAAGCTGCAGATGCAACTGCAGCTGGCGGCGGTCTCCGGCGCGGATACCCAGGACGCGGATGTCCAGCGCTTTCAGCAGATCGGGGCGCTGCTCTTTGCCCAGCCCGCCACCTCCCAGTTTTTGCTGTGCGAGATGCGCGTGCAGCAGATGATGGCCGATGTGTACAAGACCATCAGCTCCGCCGCCGGTCTGGATATGGAGATCCCCGGCATGGGCGGCTGAGGATGAACGCGGCGGAAATGTGGCGCGCCAGCGGCATCGCGGGTACGTTTGACGCCTGGAGCTTCGGCGAGGATCCGGACGGCCTGGCCGCGCTGGTGCTTTGCGGCAAAAAGACGGCCACCGCTTCGGCTTATCCGGTCTATGCCGCAGAGTGCGAGCCCCTGCCGGAGCCGGGGCAGTACAGCGTGATCCTGAATGCCCGGGAGGAGGCCGTTTGCGTGATCCGCACGGTTGCCGTGCGGGTGACGCCCTTTGATCAGGTAACGGCGGATCATGCAGCCGCGGAAGGGGAGGGCGATCTGTCGCTGGAATATTGGCGGCGGGCGCACCGGGCCTTTTTCCAAAAGGAAATGGCGCAGGCAGGGCTGTCGTTTGACGGGCATATGCCGGTGGTTCTGGAAACATTTGAATTGGTTTATCCCAAGGAGGAGCCTTGAAAAAGAAGAAAAGATACCGTTCGTCCCCGGATGATTACAGCTATGAGCGCCTGCGGGAGGAGCGGGAATACGGCCTGTACTGGTACAGCTGGCTGTGGCATATCGGCCGGCCCATTTTAGTGTTCCTCAGCGTGATCGTCATCGTGGTGGGCATCCTCTCCATGGGCTGGGGATATATTGACCGCCATTACGTGGCCCCCATGGAGCCGGGCAACACCGCGCCGGTGACCTTCGAGGTCAAGAGCGGCAGCAGCCTGACCCGGGTTGCCAATAACCTGGAGGCCGCGGGCCTGGTGCGCAACCGCTCGGTGTTCAAGTATTACGCCGATTTTTTGGGCTTTGGGCAAAAGATCCAGGCGGGCACCTATCAGCTGAACAAATCCATGTCCATGCGGGAGATCGCCGAGCAGCTCACCGCGGGCGACGGCGTGCCGCTGGTGCGCAATATCACCGTGATCGAGGGCTGGACGGTGGAAAACATTGCCGCGTATCTGGCCCGGGAGCAGGTGATCCCCGATGCGGAATCCTTCCTTTCCCTGTGCCGCACGGGCGAGCGCTTTTCCCAGTTCTACTATGTGGCCGATGTGCTGGCCACCCCGGGCGCTTCCGGCCGCTTCTATGCCCTGGAGGGCTACCTGGCCCCCGATACCTATGAGATCTACACCGCCGCCACCCCGGAGGAGATCGTCAAAAAGCTTCTGGCCCAGACAGAAGCAGTATTCCGGGACGACTGGCATGACCGGGCGGAGGAGCTGGGCATGACCATGGATCAGGTGATCACCCTGGCCTCCATGATCGAAAAAGAGGCCAAGGAGGCCGATTTTGCCCGGGTTTCCGCCGTGTTCCATAACCGGCTCAAGAGCGGCATGACCCTGGGCAGCGACGTGACGGTCAAGTATATAACGGGCACCACCCGCATGAGCCTGACCCAGAGCGATCTTTCCGTTTCCTCCCCCTACAACACCTATCAGAACCGCGGCCTGCCCCTGGGACCCATCTGCAATCCCTCCGCGGCGGCCATCGAGGCGGCGCTCTATCCCGATGGGGATTTCATCGCCCAGAATTATCTCTATTTCTGCTCCAAGGATCCGGACACCGGCGAATTGTATTTCTCCCGGACGCTGGAGGAGCATAATGCTGCGGTGCAGATCTACGCGCCGCTGTGGCAGGCCTACGATCAAAAGACAGGAGCGCAGTGATGCCCGGAATGGAATTGCTGTCCCCGGCGGGGGGCATGGAGCAGCTGCGGGCCGCTGTGCGCTTTGGGGCGGACGCGGTCTATGGCGGGCTGAACCGGTTTGGCCTGCGCGCCGCCGCGGGCAACTTCAGCTGGGAACAGCTGGAGGAGACGCTGTCCATCGTCCATGGCGCGGGCAAAAGGTTTTATCTGACCCTCAATATCCTGCCCTATGATGATGAGCTGGAGGATCTGGCAGCCGACGCCGCCCGCGCCTGCGATATGGGCGTGGACGCCGCCATCGTCAGCGATCTGGGCGCGTTTGCCCTGCTGCGGCAGCGCGTGCCCGGGCTGGCCCTGCATGTAAGCACCCAGGCCAACGTGATGAACGCCGCGGCGGCCCAGGTGTTTGTGGATATGGGCGCGCAGCGCATCGTGGTTTCCCGGGAGTTGTCGCTTGGGCGCATTGCCGCCTTGAAAAAGCAGCTGCCGCCGGAAGTGCAGATCGAAGCCTTTGTCCATGGCGCTATGTGCATGGCCCATTCCGGGCGCTGCATGCTCAGCGATCATCTGGCGGGCCGGGGCGGCAACCGCGGCGCCTGCGCCCAGCCCTGCCGGTGGCAGTACACCGTGGTGGAGGCCAAGCGTCCCGGCGAAAACATCCCGGTGCTCGAGGACGAGCGCGGGACCTATCTGTTTTCCGCCTATGATCTCAACATGCTGTCCCACCTGCCGGAGCTGCGGGAGGCCGGCGTTTCCTCGCTTAAAATCGAGGGACGCATGAAAACCGGCTATTATGTGGCGGGCGTCACAGGCGTGTACCGCCGGGCGCTGGATCTGCTTTATGAAAGCGAAGAAGCCTATCGCGCCGCCCTGCCGGAGCTGCAGCGAGAGCTGCGCAAGGTCAGCCACCGGGCCAGCAACACGGGCTTCTATTTCGGCGCGCCGCAGCCGAGCTCCGGCGCAGACGGCTTCAGCCAGACCATGGAGTTTTCCGGCCGGATATTGGGCATGCGGGAAGGCGCGCTGCTGGTGGAGGTCAAAAACCGCTTCCACGTGGGCGATCCGCTTGAGGCGCTGACGCCGGAAGGCCCCAGGGCCTTTGCTGTTTCGCGCATCATCCGGGAGGATACCGGGGAGAGCGTGGATTTTGTTTCGGTGGCCGGGCAGCGGGTGCTGCTGCCGGTGGAATTTACCGCCGGGGCGGGGGATTACCTGCGCGGGCCCAACCGCAACCATCGCATGGATACGGGAGAGAAAAACGATGCCGGTCATTGAACTTGCCGATCTTGCCCAGCCCGGGGCCGGGCTCTTCTATCACCTGACCGACGCCCAGCTGCGCAGCAGGCAGGAGCCGGAAAAGGGCATCTTCATCGCCGAGGGGCCCAAGGTGGTGCATACGGCGCTGGATGCGGGCTATACGCCGGTTTCGCTGCTGATGCGGCGCAAATTCATCAATAACGCCCTAGGGGAGACCATCATTTCCCGCTGCGGGGATGTGCCCGTGTATACCGCCTCCGATGATCTGCTGGCGGAGCTGACGGGCTTCAAGCTGCAGCGCTCTTGGGTGCTGTGCGCCATGCGGCGGCCCGCGCCGCGGCAGATCGGCGATGTATTGCGGGACGCCCATCGGGTGGCGGTGCTGGAGGGCATCAACGAGCCCAGCAACGTGGGGGCTATCTTCCGCTCCGCCGCGGCGCTGGGCGCGGACGCCATCCTGCTGACGCCCGCCTGCTGCGATCCGCTGCACCGCCGGTCGGTGCGGGTGTGCATGGGCGCGGTGTTCACCGTTCCCTGGGCCTGGACGGGGGAGGATGCGGGCTTTGCGGAGCTGCGGGAGAATGGCTTTACGGCCGTGGGCATGGCGCTCAGGGAGGATTGCCTGACGCTGGATGACGAACGGCTGCAGGCCTATGATAAGCTGGCCATCTACCTGGGCACTGAGGATACCGGCCTGTGCGAGCGGACGATCAGCCTGTGCGATCATATCGTCAAGATCCCCATGGCCCCGGGCATCGACTCCCTGAACGTGGCGGCGGCCGCCGCCGTTGCCTTCTGGCAATTGAGGTACAAAAGATGAAAATACGGCATACCGCAGAGCAGGATTTTGACCGGGTGATGGCCATTTACGCCCATGCCCGGGCCTTCATGGCCGCCCATGGCAACCCCAACCAGTGGGGCCCCACCCATTGGCCGCCGGAGGCGCTGATCCACGCCGATATCGCCGCGGGCAGCAGCTATGTATGCGAGCAGGACGGGCGGGTGATCGGCACCTTCTACTTTATCCAGGGGAAAGAAATCGAGCCCACCTATGCCCATATCGCCGATGGCCGCTGGCGGGATGACAGCCCCTACGGCGTGGTGCACCGCATTGCAACCGACGGCACCGTGCGCGGCGCCGGCGCGTTCTGCATCGATTGGGCCTATGCCCAGTGCGGACATCTGCGCATCGATACCCATGGGGATAATACCGTGATGCAGGGCCTGCTCAAAAAGCTGGGCTTTGTGCAGTGCGGCATCATCCATGTGGTGGAGGATAACGATCCCCGCATCGCCTACGAAAAATCCGAGAACATCCGGGAGGGATAAGCCATGGCATTGTTCCATAAAAAACCCGCCGCGCCGGCATACGATCCGGAAACCCAGGAGCCTGCCGTGCGCAAAAGCATCTGCACGGGGGAGATGACCGTGGGGCTGATCGATAAAAAGACCGGCAGATTTCAGGATCTGATGCGCGTGGAGGATCAGGCGGAGCTGGAGGCCTTCTGCCGCCGCATCGGCGCGGAAAAGATCAAGACCATTTATTGAAAGGCAGCCTATGTGCGGACGGTTTTATGTGCCCGAGGACGAGCAGAACGAGCTGCTGGCCATGATGATCCGGGAGGCCTCCCGACGGCTGCAGCTGCTCACCGGCCAATCCGGCGTGGCGGTGGGCGAGGTGTTCCCGGACGCCCGGGTGGCGGCGGTGGCATTGGGCAAGGACGGCACGCCCGGCTATTTTCCCATGCAATGGGGGTTCCATCGCCCGGAGGGCGGCGGGCTGATCATCAACGCCCGCAGCGAGACGGCCTGCCGGCGGCCCATGTTTCGGGAGAGCATGGAAAACCGCCGCTGCCTGATCCCGGCCAGCCATTATTTTGAATGGCAGGCGGCGGAGGCCCCCGGCGCGGCCAGGCGCAAGTTTGCCATCCATCCGCGGCGGGAGCCGCTCATGTATCTGGCGGCGATCTACCGCTATGAGGAAGGGCTGCGGCTGCCGGTGTTCTCCATCCTGACCCGGGACGCGGCTCCCGGCATCGCCTTTATCCATCCGCGCATGCCGGTGATCTTTACCGATGGGGAGCGCTGGCTGGACCGCGGCGCCGATCCGGAGGCGCTGATGCGGGACTGCGCCCGGGAGATGGACTGCCGCATGGCGGGATAATGCGCGCATAATCGGAGGCATTCGGCATACTTTCTGGAGGGGAGGTGTGCTGTATGCTTCATTTTTTGCTTTTCCTGGTGCGCGACGCGCTGCTCCTGCTGGGCTATGTTTCCGGCGGCGGCAGCTTTCCCAAGCCCCTGACCAAGGCGGAGGAGGCGGAGGCGCTGGCCGCCATGGCCCGGGGGGACGAGGAGGCGCGGGCCAAATTGATCGAGCATAACCTGCGGCTGGTGGCCCATGTGGTGCGCAAGTACACCGTGCCCGGCCATACGCCCGATGATCTGGTATCGGTGGGCACGCTGGGGCTGATCAAGGCCGTCAATACCTATAAGCCCGGCGGCGCCACGCCCCTGTCCACCTATGCCGCCCGGTGCATCGAAAATGAAGTGCTCATGCTGCTGCGCGCCTCCAAAAAGCGCAGGAACGAGGTATCGCTCAGCGATCCCATCGGCATGGATGGCGAGGGAAACGACATCTCCTTTCAGGATATCCTGGGCACGCCGGCGGACCTTGTGGAGGATGAGGCCATCCGCCGGGTCAATATGCAGCAGGTGCGGGCGGCCCTGCGCACCCTGCCGGATCGGGAGCGGATGGTGCTGGAGATGCGCTACGGCCTGCTGGGAGACCGCCCCATGATGCAGCACGAGGCGGCGGAAAAGCTGGGCATTTCCCGCAGCTATATATCGCGCATCGAGACCCGGGCCATCCGGCGCATCCGGGATGAACTGATGAAAAACCACAAAGGGGAAGACTGATATGTTCTTTGGACCGGCGGGCAATTCCGATCGATTCTATGAGGAGGGCTACAAATCCAGCGTTCAGGCGCCGGAGTGGCTGCAAAACATGGGCCTGACGGCCTATGAATATTCCTTCGGCCGCGGCGTATCCATCTCGCCCGAGACGGCGGCCAGGGTGCGGGAGGAGGCCCGGGCCCATCATATTGCCGTCAGCGTGCACGCGCCCTACTTTATCAATCTGGCCAACCCCGATCCGGAAAAGCGGGAAAACAGCTTCCGCTACATCCTGGAGGCCGCCCGGGCCGTGCAATGGCTGGGCGGTGAGCGGGTGGTGGTGCATGTGGGCGCGGTGCTGAAGCTGGATCGGAGGGAGGCGCTGGCAAACTGCGCGGAGGGCCTGCGGGAGGCATACCGCCGCCTTTCGGATCAGGGACTGGGGGAAACCATCCTGTGCCCGGAAACCATGGGCTGCAAAAGCCAGATCGGCGATCTGCGGGAAACGCTGGAGCTGGTCACGCTGGATGATCGCATGCTGCCCTGCGTGGATTTTGCCCATCTGCATGCCCTGACCGGCGGCGGACTGCAGACCGTAGAGGATTTTACCGCTGTTCTGGATACCATTGAGCAAACGCTGGGCCTGGAGCGCGCCCGCCGGATGCACATGCATTTTTCCACCATCGAGTTCACCCCTGCCGGGGAAAAGCGCCACCGCACCTTCGCCGAGGAAAAATACGGCCCGCGGTTCGAGCTGCTGGCCCCGCAGCTGCATGCCCGGGGCTACCATGGTACCGTGATCTGCGAGTGCAAGGGCACCCAGGCGGATGACGCCCGGGCCATGCTTAAAATGTGGGAGACGCTGGACCGCGCAAAAGAGAAAGCACAGGAAGAAAAGCCTTTATGCTGATGATCCCCTTGGCCATTCCGGCCATCGAATTGGGGGATGACCGTGACTATATGACCGCTGTATATCTCCGGCACCGCGATTTCCACGGTGCTTTTCTTTTTATGGGCGTTACGTTTTGCCCCGCTGGGGACATAGAAGGGTGAAAGGAGGCAGGGAATGGAAACATGGTTCAGCGCGCTCTATGAGCGGGATTACGCCCTGCTGTACCGGGTGGGGCGGGTGTTTTTGGGCTATGACGCAGCCCGGGAAGGGCTGATCGAGGATCAGATCCAGGAGGCCTTCCTGCGGGCCTGGCAGAAGCGCGCCAGCCTGCAGCGGCACCCGAATCCGGACGGCTGGCTGGTGGAGTGCTTCCGCAAGTGCCTGATGAACGCCCTGCGCAAGCAGGGGCGGGAGTGGCGGCGGCAGGCCTTTTCCGTGGATCATGAGGACGCGCCGCCCCTGGCTGATACGGCGCGGCTCTCACCTGATGATTACGCCAAATCCCGGGAGCAGATCGAGCTGCTGCATCGGCTGCTGGGGGCGGAGGATGCGGAGCTCTTCTCCTGCAAAACCGGGAGCTGTTTGCCTGCCTGGTCTGGCTGTGCCTGCTGGGGCTGCGGTGAAGGAGGGGCTCATGAAAAGAAAAACGATCCTGCGTCCTCTGCGTCCCGGAATGGACGATTGCTATACCCGGGCGGAGCTGTACGGCGTATTTGCGGAGCAGGTGTTCCGCGGCGCAAAGCGCATGGACGCTGCGCTGCTGGCGGAAACGGCGCGCGCTCTGGACGAGCGGCCGGACGAGGAGGCAGCGCCTCACCGGGAGCTGGTCTGGCGGCGGATCACCGCACGCCTGGCGGAGCCCCGGCGCACCCTGTCCCGGCAGGGTACCGCCCTGCTGGCCTTCCTGCTGGCGCTACTGCTGACAGGCGCGGCGCTGGCGATGATCGATTGGCACCAGGTATTTGAAAGCGTGCATCACCTGGAGCGGCGGGAAAGCCGGGTGGAGGACTGGACGCCGGAGCAGCGGCGGCAGATCGTATCCCTGCTGGAAAGCGCGGGGTACGATATGGATACCCTGCCAGCGATGGACAGCCTGAGCTATGATGCGCAGGACGCCGTCCTGACCCAATGGATCAAAAGGCAGATGGACGGCGCGGTGTCCGACGGGTTTTATAACCTGCTGATCAAGGCCCGGGGGCTGCTGGACGGCTGGAGCCTGCAGGACAAGGCCTGGTTTTACCGCCTGCTGATCGAGAACGGCGAGGTATCCGCCGGGACGTTTGTCTGCGATGATCCGCCGGAGGACAGCGGGGAGACCGAGGCGGCCCTGCTGCGCCGCGCCTGGGCGCTGGCCCGGGAGCTGTATGGCGACAGCGCGGCGGAGGTGGAAGAGTGGACAGCCTATCTGTTTTACGGTTATGTATACCCCGAGGACGGCGCGCATTACTGGCGGGTGCATTTCCGCAATGATGAGCTGGAAAACTGGTTTACGGTGCAGGCGGCGGCTGATGCGCCCGATGAACTGATCATCGTGATGCAGCGGCCCATCCCGCCGGACGTTGGATAAGGAAGGAAGATAAAGAAAATGCGAAAAATTTTAGGTATACTGCTGATGATCTGCCTGCTGGCCTGCGCGGCCCTGGCGGAGCCCGGGCGGGTGGAAACCGGCGGTGGCAGGCTGATCCTGCGGCAGGCCCCGGAGGCTGACGGCGCGGTGCTGCTGCGCATCCGCAATGGGGATGAGGTGGAGGTGCTGGAGGCGCTGGACGGGTGGTACCATGTCCGCTATGATGGCCGGGAGGGCTTTGTGATGGCGCAGTATGTGCGGCTGCTCTCCGAGGCGGCGGGCCAGGCGGTCTATACCAACGGGGCCACCGTGTACCTGCGGGAATCGCCGGAGCCGGATGCCCGCATCGTGGGCATGGCCCATGCCCAGCAAGCCATGACCGTGGAGCAGATCGATGAAAGCTGGGCGCTGGTCTCCTTCGGCGCGTCCCGGGGCTATGTGCCCACGGCGGAAATCGATAGGCTGAACAGCGGGCCTGCGGCGGCGGCCGATAACCGCTGGGCGGAGGGCACGCTGCAGCAGGCGGTCACGCTGTACAGGGAACCGGACGAGGGCGCGGAGATCGCTTTTGAATGCGCCCAGGGATCGGGCGTAACGGTATGCGAATACAGCGAAGGCTGGCTGCTGGTGCAGGCGGCGGATGAGGACGGCTGCGGATTCGCACGGCAGGAGAGCGTCCGTTTAACCGTCCTGCCACGGCAGACGGAGGCGGTGGATGATTCACAGTTTATCCCCGCGGCCCGGGCGCGGAGCATCGCGGAAAAAGCGCTGGCCCAATACCCCGGCTTCAGCGCAAAGCGGCTGGCCCGCAGCCAGGATACGGCGCTCTCCACCGACGGCATCCGCGGCCCCATGTACCGTTTCCATTATAAAAACAAGGCCGGGCACACCCTGTACAGCGCATATGTGCATGCCTATACCGGCGAGGTGCTCTATACCGGCGATTATTCCGGCTTCGAGTATGATCAGGACATTGGGGATCTGCGCACGGCAGCCCCGCGCAAAACCCAGGTCCCTTCCTTTGTGTACGGGGCAAACGGCGAGGTGCTCTGGGACGGCCCCACGCCGGAGCCGCTGACTGGCACGGATATTGGCGAGGACGCCGCCCGCTCCATTGCGGATCGGTATCTGGCCGCCCGCTATCCCCGGTTTTCCGGCGTGGAATTCAGCCGCGTGCGCTGCCGCCATGCCGTGGATCCCACCGAGGGGGCGGGTTTCCAGGTGCCCTATTATCAGTTTGATTACTACGTTTTCGACGGCATGGCGGAGATGCTGGCCTACGAGATCATCATCAACGCCTACACCCGGGAGATCGAATACTGCGCCTCCACCGCCATGAACGAAGGAAACGGGTGAGGATCGGGCCTGTATTAAAAGAGAAGGTGATCGCAAAGATCGTTCCTGGCATATATCTCTCCCCATGCGCCGCCGCCTGCCTGATACGCGCGGGCAGCGGCGGTTATTTTTTGTGGACAGAACGCCGCATCCATGCTAAAATGAACCTGGTATATTCGCCGCTTTTTACGGCACCCCAAAATGGGATAGGATAAAACACCTTCCGTCTGCTGGAGGTTTTCTTGAAAACACCGCAAGTGAAAAATAAAAAGCGCATCCGCTGGATGCTGACTGTGTTTGATCTGCTCTGCTACGCGGTGGCCTGCGTGGCTATTTTGGTATTCTACCGTTCCAGCGTGGATACCATCACCGGCAGCGTGGCGCTGATCTATGCCGGCCTGGGCTTTGCATCGCTGATGGCGGCGCGCATGTCCCTGGGTATTTATCGGTTTATCTGGCGCTATGCCGGGCCCAAGGAATATATCCGGCTGATCCTGTCCAACTTCCTGGCCGGGCTTGTTTTTCTGCTGCTCAGGGAGGCGCTGCCGGCCCGGTTGATGACCATCCGGGCGGTATCTCTGTTCTGCCTGGATCTGCTGGGCGCCATCATGATGCGGTTGGCCTATCAGTATCTTTACCAGATGCGCAGCCGCCGCAATGTGTTTGAGCGCACGGCTCTGAAGCTGCTGAAGCTGGTCACCGGCGTCTCCTTCCAGGAGGAGAGCATGCTGAAAATGGATCAGCGCATCAAGGTGGCCATCATCGGCGCGGGCAGCATCGGCGCCATGCTGGCGGATGAACTGCAGCGCAACCCCAAGGCGGTTTATTATCCGGTGTGCTTCGTGGATGTGAGCCAGGAAAAGGTGGGCCGCAGCATTGCGGGCATCGAGGTGGTGGACGGCACCCGCCTGCATGAGAAGGAGCTTGCCGCCATGGGCGTGCAGGAAGTGATCATCGCCCTGCCCAATATAACGGCGGAGCGCAAGCAGGAGCTATACGATGTGTATACCCGCATGGGGTACAAGATCAAGGTATACGATTATCCCGCGGTGGAAAGCCAGGATGGGGGACGGCGGCACCTGCGCGAGTTTGATATTGAGGAGCTGCTCTTCCGCCGTACCGCCGATCTGATCACCCCGGAGGCGGCGGAATGGTACAGCGGCAAGCGGGTGCTGATCACCGGCGGCGGCGGCAGCATCGGCAGCGAGCTGGCGCGCCAGGTGGCCCGCATGCGCCCCGAGCGGCTGGTGATCCTGGATATCTATGAGAACGGCGCATACGATATCGAGCAGGAGCTGCGGCTCAAGTACGGCGATCAGCTGAACATGCGGGTGGAGATCGCCAACATCTGCAACCGGGAGGAGATGGAAAAGATCCTCTCTCGCCATACGCCCCATATCGTGCTGCATGCCGCGGCGCATAAGCACGTGCCGCTGATGGAGCGCAACTGCTGCGAGGCGGTGCGCAATAACGTGTTTGGCACGCTGACCCTGGTGGAGGCTTGCGAAAAATACGGCGTGGTGAACCCCACCAACGTGATGGGCGCCACCAAGCGCGTGTGCGAGATGATCGTGCAGAGCCGCGGCGGGGAGAAAACCTCCTTCAGCGCCACCCGGTTTGGCAACGTGCTGGGCAGCAACGGCTCGGTGATCCCGCTGTTCCGGCGGCAGATCGCCATGGGCGGCCCGGTCACCATCACGGATAAGCGCATCATCCGTTACTTTATGACCATCCCGGAGGCCAGCCAGCTGGTGCTGATGTCCGGCGTGATCGCCCGGGGCGGCGATCTGTACGCCCTGGATATGGGCAAGCCGGTCAAGATCCTGGATCTGGCGGAGAATATGATCCGCCTGTCGGGGCTGGAGCCTTATCAGGATATCGATATCGTGGAGACCGGCCTGCGCCCCGGCGAAAAGCTCTATGAGGAGCTGCTGATCAAAACCGAGGAGCTGGATAAGACCGATAACGATATGATCTTTGTGGAGCGGGACAAGCCCCTGACCGCGCAGGAGATGGGGGAAAAGCTGGATATCCTGCGCCAGGCGCTGGCCACCTGCAGCAACCGCGCGGTGCGGGAGGCGCTGCATCGGGTGGTGCCCACCTATCATACCCCGGAGGAGGTCAACGAGAAGGCCCTCGACGCCGAGGAAATGCGCGAGGTCAGCGATCAGACGGTGCAGATGTGATCCTGCCCCATCAAAACGGCGGTGAACGCAAAAAAACGGCGCTCACCGCCGCTTTATTATATATTACGATAAAACAAGCTACACATGGAGCTTTCTTGGATCGCTTCGATGAAGATAAAAACAGCCCGGCCGGGGATGCGCTGATCCGGTCGGGCTGGTTCTTGCTTATGGCTGCTTTCCAAAGGGTGTGCATTCTTTCCGCTGGGTATGCGGCTCGCCTGCCGCCGTCACCCATTCCATTTCATCCAGGCTCAGGCTGCGCGAGTCCCAGCGGCTGTGAACGGAATCGATCACCCTTTGCAGATCCGCATTTCCCGCAAATCGCTGATAGCCAAACAGCGCCGTTATTGCTTTCTCCATCGCTCGTTTCTCCTTTCAAATCCATCGGTCCATTACAGTATTTCCGTTGATATGCTGCCAGGATAATGCCGGGCACATCCGCCGCCCAATCGGCGGACGCTTGCTTTCCCTGCTCTCAGTTGTCCGCCAGGAGATCCAGGATGATCGGCAGGGGAGGCTGCGGCATGGGGAGGGGACGGGGAAAGTCGGGCTTTAATATCTGGATGACCTGACCGCCGCTTACCTGATCCAGTTCATTTACGCTCAGTTCCTGATCGCCTGTTTCCTTGCTGCAATTCATGGCCTTTTATCCTCCTGCCCTTGGGGCTTTTTTGCTCTTTTGCAGGGGCCTCATTGCCCCGTGCACTTGTATATACGCAGCCGCATGGGGAGGTGGCAGTAATGAAAGAATCTTTTTTTGATTTTTGATGCGCGCGGGCGGGATGGGCTTGCGACAGCTGCATCCATACGGCAGATCATTTCTGCCCAATCATGCTTTTACCGGACAGCAGTTCATGCTTCTATATCGTACAGGCTTCTTTTGGATAATAGCTGGATCTCTTCCTAAAAGATTACTGCATTTCCACGCCCCAGATCATCACGTCCAGCTGATCGCTGACGGTGATGCGATAAATGATGCGGGAGGCGGGCTCCTCCTCCCAGGAGCGGCCATAGGTCAGGGTGACAGCGGTGGTTCCGGGATACAGGCCGTCAAAATGGAACCAGTGGGTGCCGCCCGCGCCGGCCAGGCCCAGCTCGGCGGAATCGGCAAAGTATTGCTCGGTGACGCTGACCACAAAGGGTTCATCGGCAGCCCAGCTCCAGGCATAGCCGGTGGAGGGATTGGCGGGCAGGTAGAGATCCACGCTGTTGGGGATGTACCGCTCGGGCAGGGGCGGGGCGTACTGGTCAGAGAAATCGCGCAGCACCTGCCACAGCATATCGTCGTTTTTCAGCACGTAATTGACACCGTCCGCCTCCAGCCATTTGCCGTCGAAGGCCAGGGTATATTGGCTGCCGTCGTCCAGATGGAAGTGGAGCGACGGATACATATCGGTGACAAACAGATCGGTAACATCTGCGATCTGCAGATCAAGGACGGCGGATAAAACCAGGTTCATTTCGTCGGGATCGGTCAGGGTATAGCCGCGCTCGATCTTTGTGCCCGTATCATAGACGATCTCGATCAGCTCTGCGCCGTTTGCCAGCGCTTCCTGCATAGCGTCCAAACCGGTGAGCGTCCATAAATCGGGCAGCTCCTCCGCCTGGGCGGCGGGCAGCAGGGAGAGAAGAACCAGCAATAAAACCAAAAGCTTTTTCATGGGATCAGCTCCTTTCATATTGCTTGGACGGATAAAAATGGGAAAAGTTCCCTGTGAGCAGAAAAAACGCGCCTCTCTTGCGAAAGGCGCGCCTGTTTATTGATCTGCGTGCTTGTTCAGGTGCATCTGATCGATGCGGCTTTCGGTATGATGGATCAGCCGGCCGATGTTGGCGCGGTGCCGCCATACCACCAGCGCGGCCAACGCCAGGCCCCATGCGCCCACAGGCCAGATGCCATGGACGATGGTGACGCCCACGCCGAAGGCGATCAGCCCCAGCATGCTGCCCACCGATACGTATCGGGTGATCAGCATGGCGGCCACGCCGATCACCGTGGCGATGCTCACCAGCAGGGGATAGGTGGCGAAGCCCACGCCGATGCAGGTGGCCACGCCCTTGCCGCCCTTAAAGCCGAAGAACACCGGCCACATATGGCCGATCACGGCGCAGGTGCCGCCCACGCAGGCGCCCAGCTGGCCGCCCAGCCACAAACCGATCAGCGAGGCGATCACACCCTTGAGGCAATCGCCCAGGAAGGTCAGCAGCCCTTTGCCCAGGCCGTGCACCCGGGTCATGTTGGTGGCGCCGCTGTTTTTGCTGCCCTCGGTACGGATATCCCGGCCCATGGAGCGGGAATAAAGGATGCCTGTAGATACGCTGCCCAGCAGGTAGCCGATCACGGCGGCCAGCAGCAGCGCTATATACTTGTTCATGGATTTCCCTCCTTGGTGCGCTGACGCAGCGCAAAGCGTATGGGCGTTCCAGAAAAGTCAAAGGCCTTGCGCAGCTGGTTTTCCAGGTAGCGCTGATAGGCAAAATGCATCAGATCCTCGTCGTTGACGAACAGGGCAAACTGCGGCGGGCAGACGCCGATCTGGGTGCCGTAGTAGATCTTGAGTCTGCGCCCGCCGGCCATGGGCGGCTGCAGGGCGATCTGCGCGTCGCCCAGCACATCGTTGAGCATGCCGGTGGGCACGCGCTTGCTGGCCTGGGCATAGGCCTGATCCACCGCGTCCAGCACGGTGTGCACCCGCTGGCCGGTGAGGGCGCTGATGAACAGCACCGGCGCGTAATCCATAAATTTGAGGTCCTCCAGCACTTCCTTGCGGTATTTTTCCAGGGTGCCGGTGTCCTTTTCGGGGATATCCCATTTGTTGACCACCACGATCACGGCCTTGCCCTCGTCGGCGATGATGCCCGCGATTTTGGTATCCTGCTCGGTCACGCCGTCCACGGCGTCGATCACCAGCAGCGCCACATCGCAGCGGCGGATGGCGGCGATGGCGCGCAGCACGCTGTACCGTTCCAGCGATTCATCCTCGATGGCGCGTTTGCGGCGGATGCCGGCGGTATCGATGATGTTGTACCGGCCGCCCCACTCGCTCTCAAAGTGCGTATCGATGGCGTCCCGGGTGGTGCCGGGGATATCGCTGACCATCACCCGCTCCTGGCCCAGCAGCCGGTTGGTCAGGCTGCTTTTGCCCACGTTGGGGCGGCCCACCAGCGCCAGCTGGATCTCGTGCAGGGCGTCGGTCTCGTCCTCCTCATCCTCGCCTTTGGGCGGCAGGTTTTTGACGATCTCATCCAGAAGATCGCCCAGGCCCAGCATGTTGGCGGCGGAGATGCCGATGGGATCGCCCAGGCCCAGGGCGTAAAACTCGTAGAGCACGTCGTTCAGCCCGCCGTGATCCAGCTTGTTGACCACCAGCAGCACGGGCTTGCGGGTTTTGCGCAGCAGGGTGGATACCTCTTCGTCATCCGGGGTCATGCCCTCCCGGGCGTCGCAGAAGAAGCAGATCACATCGGCGGTATCGATGGCGATCTCCGCCTGGCGGCGCATCTGGCTTAGCAGCGCGTCCTCGCTGCGAGGGTCGATGCCGCCGGTATCGATCAGCGTAAACTCCCGTCCCGTCCATTCCACGTCGGCGTAGATGCGGTCCCGGGTGACGCCGGGGGTATCCTCCACGATGGAGACCCGGTGCCCGGCAATTTTATTGAAAAAGGTGGATTTGCCCACGTTGGGCCGGCCCACGATGGCCACAAGCGGTTTGATCTTCATTTATGCTCCTTATCGTGATCCCAGCAGGGCGGCGAACAGCGCGTCGCCCCGGTTGGGGGTAATGGTCAGGGGAACGGGCAGCGCGGCCCGGAATTCGCTGAGCGGCAGATCATCCAGGAAAAGGTCTCCCGCCTCCCGCAGCGTCACCTGGCAGAGGATCACCTCGTCGGCGCCGTCGGTATCCAGCTGCTCCAGGATATCCCGCCCGGTGAGCAGACCGGTCACGGTGATGGTCTCCCCGAAAAAGCGGTTTTGGATCGCCTGCACCCGCACCTTCACGCCCGCGGGCCCGTAGGTATCGGCCCACTGCTGCAGGTAGGGCGCGATGCTCACTCCGCAGGGGATCACCACCCGCCGGGGGACAGCCGAGGCGGTATTAGCCTGGCTGGCGGAGATCAGCCCGTTCAGGAACTGCCGCATCAGGCCCACGCCGTTCTCGATCTGGGGATAGTTTTCGTAATACGCTTCCTCCGGGATCGGGTGCCCGGCGATGCAGAGCATCTCATCGGAGGGGAATACGAACCGCGTTCCGGCCTCCCGCAGAAAGCGCCGCTGCCATTTTTCGCAGATTTCCAGTACCTGCCGCGCTTCCTCCCGGGTATAGGGGCGCAGGGGATAAAGCCCCTCCCTGTATTTGGTCAGCCCCACGGGCACCAGCGCGGCGCTCCGGGCGGCGGGCAGATAGGAGGAGAGCGCCTCCAGGGTGCGCTCCAGGTGGATGCCGTCGTTGAGCCCCGGGCAGAGCACGATCTGGCAGTGGAAGCGGATGCCGTTTTCCTTGAGGATATCCAGGCGCTCCCGCAGCTTGGCGGCCTCGGGATTGGCCATCAGCTTTACCCGCAGATCGGGTTCCGCCGCATGCACCGATATGAACAGCGGGCTCACCCGGCGGCGCACCACCCGGTCAAACTCCTGGTCGTTCATGTTGGTCATGGTGATAAAGTTGCCCATCAGCAGGCTCATGCGCCAGTCGTCGTCCTTGACGTAGAGCGATTCCCGGCAGGCCGGGGGCATCTGATCGATGAAGCAGAATACGCACTTGTTTTTGCATACCCGGGGCGTAAGCTCCATGCTTTCGCCAAAGGACAGCCCCAGGGGGCGCCCCACGGGCTTGACCAATTCCACGTGCCAATCCCGGCCGTCGGCCTTGCGCACGTGCAATATCACATGCCGGCGGCTGGACAGCGATTGATAATCGATCTGGTCGATGATCTCCTCGCCGTTGATCTCCAGCAGCGTGTCGCCGGGCCTGAGGCCGCTGCGCCAGGCGGGGCTGCCGCTGTCCACATGGGTAATCAAATGCTCCAAAGCGCATAACCCTCCATTCTTCTATATTATCGTATAATTTGTTTTTGTTGTCAAGGACGGCAAAATGTATTATAATAATTCATTGTCTGAAAAGACAAAGGAAACAAGTACAATGAGGGGGATCCTATATGCGTACCACGGGCGTAACGGCAAGGGGCATCGTGACCCCGGTTTTTCAGCAGGGCGACGATCTGGTGGCGGCGGTCACCAGGAGCGTTTGCGAGGCGGCGCAGGCCGAACGGTTTGATCTGCACGATCGCGATATCGTGGCGGTCACCGAGGCGGTGGTGGGCCGCACCCAGGGCAATTATGCCACCTGCGATCAGATCGCCGCGGATATCCGCAATAAACTGGGGGAGGGGCCCATCGGCATCGTGTTCCCCATCCTGAGCCGCAACCGATTCAGCGTATTGCTCAAGGCCATGACCATGGCGTCCCCTGAAGGCGTGATCGTGCAGCTGAGCTACCCCTCGGACGAGGTGGGCAACGCCCTGCTCTCCTGGGATCAGCTGGATGAAAAGGGCGTCAATCCCTACAGCGACAGCTTTGATTACGAGGGCTTCCGCAAAGTGTTTGGCATGAACACCGTGCACCCCTTTACCGGCATGGATTACATCGAGTATTACCGCACCTTCGCGCCCAATACCCAGGTGATCTTCTCCAACGATCCGGCTTATATCCTCAATTACACCAACAAGGTCATTGCCTGCGATATCCACACCCGCAAGCGCACCAAGCGCATCCTCCGGGCCCGCGGCGCGCAGGTGCTGGGCATGGACGATATCATGACCGCTCCCGTCAACGGCAGCGGCTGCAATCCCGATTACGGCATCCTGGGCAGCAACAAGGCCACCGAGGACAAGGTGAAGCTCTTCCCCAGGGACTGCGACGCCTTTGTGAAAAAGCTGCAGCAATCCCTGCTGGAGGCCACCGGCAAGCACATGGAGGTCATGATCTACGGCGACGGCTGCTTCAAGGATCCGGTGGGCGGCATCTGGGAGCTGGCGGATCCCGTGGTCTCCCCGGCCTATACCGAGGGGCTCATCGGCACGCCCAACGAGCTTAAAATGAAGTATTTTGCCGATAACGAGCTCAGCGATCTCAGCGGCGAAGCCCTGGCCCAGGCCATGCGGGAGCAGATCAAAAAGAAGGACAGCAACCTGAAAGGCCAAATGGTGTCCGAGGGCACCACGCCCCGGCGCTTTACCGATCTGCTGGGCAGCCTGTGCGATCTGACCAGCGGCAGCGGCGACCGCGGCACCCCCGTGGTGCTGATCCAGGGGTACTTTACCAACTTTGCCACGGAATAAACAAACTGTAAATAATTGGGGCTGTCTCAAAACGCCAAATAAATCTTTGGCGGAAGGGACAGCCCCTTTCTTATAAACAAAAAGACAAGAAGTCTAAAAAAAGCGTAAAGCAAAC
>CADAHU010000010.1 GCA_902787835.1 uncultured Eubacteriales bacterium | reverse complement strand
ACTGAGGATGGGCGATTCCGCGAATCGCCATCCGAAACCCGCGCTTGCCGCAGGCAGTAGCGCGGGGCGTATCGTCCAAGAAGGAACGCCCCCGTTCGTACCCTTCCCCCGCAAATTACGGTTTTTCTTCTTGCTGGGCACGGTTCATCTCTTTCCTTCTCTTTTCAGATGCGGGAAAGGCTTCTGTTCCCGGCTGCGTCAAGCCGCATCCGTTTTCATTCCTTTTGCTCCGGGCGCTCCCCGTCCGGCTCCCGGCTGATGATGGGCGTATAGCCGCGGCGGGACAGCTGCCTTGTGACCTTGCCCTGCAGGGCCAGCAGCTCTTCGTCGCTCATATCCTCCAGGAGGTTCCTTTCGTTCTCGCGGTTGATGGCCTTGCTGAACCCCGCCGCGATGATGCCGGTGGGGATGGCGATAATGCCGATGCCCACCAGGCTGATGACAGAGGCGAAAAACCGGCCGATGCCGGTCACCGGATAAACGTCGCCATAGCCCACGGTGGTTAGCGTGCACATCGCCCACCACAGAGAGGCCATCACGTTGGGGAATTGCTCCGGCTGGACGGGGTTCTCCACCTCGTACATGATGATCGCCGAAAACAGCATCACAAAGAAGCAGAGCACCACCGACATGATCAGCTGCGGCCCGGAGGTGCGGATGACCCTTACGATCACCTGCAGGGCGTCAAAATACCGGCCCAGCTTGAGCACGCGCAGCAGCCTGAACAGGCGGAACAGCCGCATCATGCGCAGGAACCGCAGATCCGCGGAGAGGAAGGGCAGATAGAACGGCAGAATGGCCAGCAGGTCGATGAGCGCCATAAAGGAAAGGCAGTATTTGAGCCGCGGATGCCGGGCATCGGGATAGAGCAGATCCGCCGTCCAGATCCGGAGGATATACTCCAGCGTAAACACGATGACCGTGATGATCTCCAGCACCTGAAAAAGGGTGGCGCACCGGGCGTGGATGTCCTGGAAGGAATCCAGGATGATGGTCAGGATGCTCAGCCCGATGAGCGACATGATCAGCCAGTCAAAAACGGTGCTGGCGCCGTCGTCCTCTCCCGCCTTGCTGATGATTTCAAAGATGCGCCGCTTCAGCTTTTCCATGCGCCTGCCTCCGCCATCATTTTCCAATTGATGCGGCGCGCTGTGCGGGCCGCCCGTTATTTTTGCGCGTTGCGGTATACGTTAAACCAGCTGTAGCTCTCGTCCGTGGGGGTGATCACGGTCAGGTTATAGCCCTGCAGATCAAACCACCAGAAGGTCTTTTTGTTGCGGGTGCCCTGCCACATGGTCTCGGTGTTGGGGCAATCCTTGTAGGGCACGCCCAGGATGGAGATGGTCACGCCGCCGTCGGGCGGGGTCACGCTGGTCAGGCCCTTGTCCTTCAGGTACTGGGTGTACCAGGCGGTATGGAAGTTGTTCATGCCGCAGTGGATCATCAGCGGATACTCCATATAGGGGGCCAGCTCGCCCACCTCGCTCTCGTCAAAGCCGAAATCCCGCAGGGTGCCGATATAGATGCCCGTGTGGTAGCCGCCGCCCTTGTAATGCAGGTTCAGCACGTCGCCCACCTGCATGGCGTCCTGCCACTGATCATAGGGCAGGTTCTTTACATTGATCAGGCTGGATTTGGGGGCCTTCTGGCTGTCGGAGATGGCGGGCAGCTTTTTCATGCCGGCCTGGCTGTGCACCCAGCGGGTAAAGCCGATGCAGTCAAAGCCGCCCAGGTACAATTGCTCCACAAAGTAATAGTTGCTGCTGGAGGAGGGATGCCGCGCCCGCAGCAGGCTGCTCTCGCTGAAGCCCGCCCACAGATAGGGGCAGCCGTACTGGAACCGCGCCACTGCGCTGCCGCCCATATCCTGGTTATAGGCCAGCAGGATCGGGTTGGTTGCCTCCAGCATGGAGAAGGCGATGTTCAGCATGCGCCGCTCCTCCATCTGCCGCTGCAGCACGCCCAGCATATCCACCGCGGCGTTGACCTGGGGGCTGCTCTTGAGCCGGGCGAAGGGGATATAGCCGGTGACCGCGCCGTCGCTGACCTTGGCGTACTCGCCGTGCAGGCTCAGCACCGTCACATTGGCGCCCTTGGCCACCTCGCCGGCAATGGAGGCGTTCTGCAGGGGCAGGGTCAGCGCCTCGGTTTTTGCCGATACGCTGGCAGCGAAGGGCTCCAGGGCGTAATCATCGCTGAGGCGGGTGAGCTCCGCCCCGTCGGCGTAAAGCCGCCGGCCCTCGTACTCGATGGTCACGTGGTCGCCGTCAAAGCCGTCCACGATCACGGGGGTGTAGGGCTGCAGCTGCGCGCCCACCGTGGCGCCGTAGCAGGGGGTGGAATAGGCCGGGGTCACCTCGTCCACATAGGCGATGTAGGGATCAGTACTGCCCTTGCGGTACTCCATCTCCACAAAGTCCTCCAGATAGACGTAGCCCTCCTTGCCCTCAAACAGGATATGGGCGTACTCCGCCGTGACCGGGGTGATCTGGAAGCGCACGTCGGTGGGCAGCTCCGCCACCAGCGGCGCGTTGCGCAGGGGCGACTGGCGCATATACACCGGCGCGCCGAAGAAGCCTTCCAGCTTTCGGGCGTCCGGGGCGTAGGGATCGGCGTAATCCACCGGCACATAATCCTTGTAATAAATGTACCCGGCCTGGCCCTTGTAGGTGGTGGCGGCGTATTTATCATCCACCGGCTCCAGGCGCAGCAGGGTGCGCTCCGGCACGTTGACCACCGTGGCGGTGCCCGCGGCGGGCTCGGCGCGCAGCCAGCGCGCGTCCGGGAAGTAGGCGTAGAACACCTGCCCCTCCCCCAGGGCCAGGCAGGGCAGCAGCAGGGCCAGCATGAGCAGCAGGGCGATCAGGCGCTTCATCATTTGTACGTCCTCCTATCGGCCGTTATCGTTCCTCGGGGGGTAAATACAGCGGGCCTTTGGTCAGCTGCTGGCGCACGTAGCGCTCCACGCACACCTGCACAAAGACGTCGGGCCGGGCCTCATCCACCTGCGCCATATCGTACAGCGCATTGGTATAGGTGGTGGTCTGGCTGAACCAGGGGATCAGATAGGGCACCATGCCCGCGGCAAAGGAATCATGCTTGATGAACAGGCGCTGTCCCTGCTCTTCGCCCTGGGCGCGGAGCCAGCGCATATCGGGCTCCATCTCCATGGAAACGGCGGGCCGCCCGGCGTCGGCCACGGTATACACCGGGTCGCCCTCCCCCACGGTATACAGGTGGGAGAGCACCGTCAGATCGCCGGTGCAAACGGCCCCGGTCGGGTGGATGGCCTCCCGCGCCAGCGCGGGGATCTGCACCCCCAGCTCCCGGAGCAGCGCCCGCGCGCCCACGTACGCGCCGATATCGTTCCAATGGGTATCGCTGCTGTAATAGATGGGATAATCGCTGAAATCGGCCTTGGCCTGCATGATCTCATCATAGACATACACCACGCGGAGGTCGCTGTGCGCCCGCAGGAAATCCACCAGCTGGCGGGCGGCGTAATCCTCCGCGGGCACGCCGTACCGCTCGGGCATGTATTCGGGATACACCCGCTCCTTGTTGGGGGCGATGAACAGCACAAAATCAATACCCTGCTTTTTCAGGTTATCCCGGGTGCGCCGCAGATCGATGACGATCTGTCTGAGCTCCGCCGAGGTAAAAAGATCCTCGCCCCGGTAGGAAGCCACGGGATTGCCATCGTTTGCGTTGTTGTAAAAGTACCAATCGTCCTTGCCGAACAGCACGGTGGTCACCACGCAGTCATCAAAGGCCGCCTTGTTCAGCCGGGCGTAGGCCGATATGAGTTGCTCCCGGAAGGGCAGATGATCACGGTAGTATTTTTCTATTTTTCCGGGCAGATCCTCGATTTCCGAAAGGGAGAAGGCGGGCCATTCCGCCAGCTCGCGCTTTTCCAGGTTGGGCCCCTCCAGGCTTTTGCTCACCAGCGGCCAGATCAGCCCGGGCAAAAAGAGCATCGCCAGGAAGGCGGCGCAGAGCAGGACGCGGGCAAACTTGCTTTTCATATACGCGCCCTCCTCAGAATTTGAAGTAGATAAAGGGGTTATAGGTGCTGCTGGCCAGCGACCCGATGCACAGCGCCAGCAGAGCGATCAGCGCCAGCGCTTCCAGCCAGGAGCCCTTCCATTTTTCCGCCAGCCCGGCGCGCTCCGCCAGCGCCTGCACCGGCCCCATGCCCAGGAAGGCCGCCGGCAGCAGCATCAGCATATGGCGGGACACGTAATCGTACAGGTGCAGGCTGGTGGCGGTATAACGCCAGGGCGTCAGCATGCGTCCCATGAGCTGCAGGGCGGCGGGCAGATCCTCCACCCTAAACAGCACCCAGCCGAACACCACCACGATAAAGGCGTACAGGAAGCCCAGCGGGCCGATCTTTTTCAGCGCCCTGCCCAGGCCCAGCCGCTCCAGCACGGAGAACAGCCCGTGATACAGGCCCCAGAGGATAAAGGTGACGCCCGCCCCATGCCATACGCCGGTGAGCAGGAACACGATGGTCAGGTTCAGATAGGTGCGGGCCTTTCCCTTCCGGTTGCCGCCCAGGGGAATATACACGTACTCCTTGAACCAGGTGGACAGCGATATATGCCAGCGCCGCCAGAACTCCCGGATGGAACGGGAAAGATAGGGATAGCGGAAGTTTTCCGAAAAGCGGAAGCCGAACATGCGCCCCAGGCCGATGGCCATATCGCTGTAGCCGGAAAAATCATAATAGATCTGGAAGGTATACAGGATGGCCGCCAGCCAGGCCATGCCGCCGGTCAGGCTCCCCGCGTCCAGCTTGTACAGGGCGTCGGCGCCCCGGGCCAATACGTTTGCGATCAGCACCTTTTTGGACAGGCCGTATATGAACCGCCGCACGCCCTGGGCAAAGCCGTCCCAGGTGACGCTGCGGCTTTCGATCTGCTCGTTGATTTCCCGGTAGCGCACGATGGGGCCGGCGATCAGCTGGGGGAAAAAGGAGATGTACAGCGCCACGTTGATCCATTTTTTCTGGGCCTGCACCTGGCCGCGGTACACGTCGATCACATAGCTCAGCGCCTGGAAGGTAAAAAAGGAAATGCCGATGGGCAGCGCCACGGCGGGGACCTCCAGCGCCTTCCCGCCCAGCAGCCCCAGCACGGCGTTTACGCCCTCCACCAGCAGCCCCAGGTATTTGAAGTACCCCAGCAGCGCCAGGTTCAGCAGGATATCCAACGTCAGGATCAGCTTTTTTACCTCATAGGGATCGTCCTTTTGATATTTGGCCAGCAGCCGCCCCGCCCCGTAATTGAGCAGGATGGACGCCAGCATCAGCAGCACGTTGACCGGCTCGCCCCAGGCATAAAAAAACAGGCTGGCCAGCACCAGGAACAGGTTCAGCGCCCTGGTTTTGCGCAGCAAAAAGCTTCCCGCCAGCACCACCGGCAGGAAGATCCAAAGAAAAATCATAGAGCTGAAGAGCATGTGTCTCTCACCTTTTGTACAGCAGGGATCAGCGCTTTTACGATAGCATTGATGGCTTCCAATGTCAATAGAATCCTGCAGAATTGCCCCGATCCGGGGGCAAAAGGCTCTGTTTTTGCCCGGTCAAATCTCCCCCGGGGCTTTACGGCCAGCTGATGCCCTCCGCCCAGCCCTTTTCCACCCGGTAGAGGGCCACGCCGTCCACCGCCACGGCGTCATGCAGGGCGTCCAGCGGGTAGAGCGCCACCTGCCTGCGGCTGCCGGAGCGGACGACCTCCACCGTCAGCGCAGGCGCGGCGTCGGGGATCTGCCAGCCCGCGGGCAGGCGGTCCTCCGTGCGCAGGGAAAGCAGGCCGCGGTAGGCCGCCAGAAAGGCGTCGCTGTCCACCGCCTGCCCGTCCCGGCGCACCGCCACATCGTAGAGGATGCGGCCGCTCTCGTCCAGTTCAAAATCGTTGTTGGGCAGCACCCGCTCCACTAGGCTGATTTCATAGGCAAGCTCCTCGCCGTCCCGCCGGATAATCAGGCCGGAAAGATCGTTGGTGGGGGCGTTAAAGGGCGCGGTGAGCAGCAGGCTGTCCGCCCCCTGGGTGCGCAGGAAGCCCGCGGAGAACACCGTGGCCTTCACCACCTCGCCCCGGTAGCGGCAATAGAACACCACCTCGTTCTCGCTGTCCCCCAGATCAAAGGTCAGCTGATAGGCGGGCAGTCGCGTTTCGGCCATGGCCTCGTCGTTCTGGTCGTAGCCGGTCACCACGGTCTCCGGGATATCCAGGGTCAGCGTGCGCAGCGGCGGCTCCAGCCCCAGGGAAGCCAGATCGCATTCCTCCGCCCGGCCCACGTATTGGGCAAAGCGCAGGCCCTCCAGCTTTTTGAGCAGCGCGTCCATGGCGGTATCGGAGAGCGGATAGACGAAGGGCGCGGTCAGATACCAACCGTCAGCCCGCTTTTCGGCGGTGAAGGGATCGCTGCCGGAAAATTCAATGCGGTCGATCAATTCGCCCTTCAGGGCGGGATCGGTCACATCGTGCAGCCCTAAGCGGGTATAGGTATAGGCCTCAAACACATCGCTGCTGATGGTATAGATATGGCTGTCGCCCTCCAGCAGGAAATAATAGGCGGGCGTCTCCTGGGGCACGCTGTCGCCGATGCGGAAGGCCAGGCTGTCCCCCTCGCTGAAAGTCACCGTGACCCGGGCGGCGGCCTGCTCCAGGCCAAAGTTCATCAGCGCCCATTCCGGGTGCTCGTCAAAATCGCCCACGGTGTCCTCGGCAACGATCAGGGCGGCGTTGTTCACGATGGCGTCCAGCGCGCTGTCCCGCAGTCGGAAATCCGCGTCGTCCGCCATCTGCCAGCCCGCCGGGCCGTTTAACAGGGCGTAGGGCGCGTCGTAGCGGTTTTCAATATCGATGCGCGCGATATCGGCGGCCTCCCGGTTGCTCAGGGTAACGCTTTGGGCGGTGACCACGGGCGGCAGCACGGGTTCCTTCTTTTTAAGCAGCAGCAGCGCCGCGCCCAGCGCCGCCAGCGCCAGGGCCAGCAGCAGGGGCAGCAGCCACTTTTTGCCCTTCCGCGGCGAACGCCGCCGCACCGGGCTCACAGGTAGCGCCGCGGCATCAGGATGGCCACGGCCAGGATGGCGATCAGCAGCGGCGGCGCCGCCACCAGCGCCAGAGGCAGGATGCTGCCCTCGGTGTTCAGCTCCGGGCGCATGGCCTGGCGCGGCACGATATCCAGATCGATGGCGCCCTCGCCGGTCAGGTGCCGCAATACCTGCAGCAGCAATTCGCCGCTGTAGGTGCGGTTCAGGATCGTTTCACTGGTGAACATGGCGCTGTTGCCGATCAGGAAGAACCGGGACCGGGTACCATCGTCAAAGGCGCGGTCCGCCAGCACCGCCAGCGGGAAGGGACCGACGGGGTCCTCCGCCCGGCGCTCCAGATCGATTTGATCGGCCTGCACCGCCCGGAGGTAGCTGGCCGCCCGGGTCTGCAGCACGGTGCTGAGCATCAGATCGGCGCTGGGCGTACCCACGATCTCCAGCGCCCGGGCCGGAGCCAGGATAAAGAAATCCGCGCCGCCCTCCGCCAGGGTATCGGTGACGCCCGCTACGATCAGCATTTCCGGGGTGATCTCCGCCGCGTTGGTATAATAGCCCGCCGCGTCGCTCTCCTCCGCCAGCACCAGCCCCGCCCGGGGCTGCACGCCGTACAGGCGGTAGAAGGCATACAGGTTGGGCAGCTCGCCGGGATCGGTAAAATCCACCGTGGCAAACACACTGCCGCCCGCCTGGGCAAAGCCCGCCAGCGCCTGGGCTTCGGTTTCCCCCAGATCCAGAATGGGCGAGAGGATCATCAGCGGATAGGCGGGATCGGGCGCGCTGCCGCCGCTCAGGCTGACGCGCAGCGGCTCATAATTGGCGCCGCGCAGCCGCTGCTCCAGCACCGCCGTCTCCTCGGCGGTCAGTTCGCCGTGGCCGGTCAGGATCTGCACCCTGGGCAGCTCCTCGGCGGTCACATACACCAGCGCCTCGGTGATCGCCTGCTCGTAGGTCAGGCCCGTCCAGGCATAGGAGCCCGTATCATCGTCATAGCTGAAGCGCATATAATCATCCCAGGTCAGCACCCGGGTGCGGCCGGTCTCCTCACAGCGCAGGATCACGCAATCGGTGGTCACGGCGCTGTCCCGCACGTCATCGGATACCCACTGCAGCAGCAGCGGGTTTTTGTTGAGGCTCTCCTGGCTCCAGGCAAAATGGGGCGTGGCCGCCTGGTAGCGGTCCAGCAGGGCGTTCAGATCGTTGAGCTGGTTGCCCTCGCTGGCCAGCACATAGGCGTGGACGTCCCGTTTCAGCTCCCGCAGCACCGCGTCGGTGGCGGCGCTCCGGGTGGTGACGCGGTTAAAGCTCAGGTCGATGCGGCCGGCGGCTTTGGTTTCCCAAAGATCGGCGGCCGCGCAGGCGGCCACCGCCACGGCGGAAGCCAGCAGGCAGAGCCCCAGGTTCATCATCGTCTTTTTCGGGCTGCCGCTGAAGCGGCGGGCCTCCAGCGCCCGCGCCGTCAAAAACAGCATCAGCGCCGTCACCGCCAGGAAAAACAAAGCGTTGGCCAGGCTGAGCTGCCCCTCCTGGAAGGGCGAGGCCCGCCGGTACAGGCTGATGAACCGCAGGATCCGCTGGATCCAGGCGATGCCCACCGCGCTGCTCACCACGTCGGTGAGCCACAAAAGCAGATTGACGCCAAAGGCCCACACCGCCGCGGTGATGGGCGTGCGGGAGCGGGCGGAAACAAACAGATCGATGGCCAGGAAGGCGCAGCCCTGGAGCAGGAAGCCCAGATAGCCGCACAGCATTTCCCCCGGGTACACCTTGCCCCACAGGGCGACCACCAGGGCGTAGGGCAGCGTCAGCGCCACGGTGAAGATCAGCACGGCGCAGGCCGCCAGGTATTTGCCCAGCACGATGCCGGCCATGGAGACCGGCGAGGTCAAAAGCAGCTGATCGGTGCGGCAGCGGCGCTCCCCGGCGTACACATGCATGGTCAGCACCGGCGTGAGCAGCATCCAAAGATAGCCCATGTTCCAGAGGAAGCCGGGCAGATCGCCGCTGCGCGCGGCCAGATTGCCCACGGCAAAAAACACGCTGCCCAGGGCCAGGAACACGCCCATATACACATAAGCGCTGGCGGTATAAAAATCCGCCTGCAGCTCCCGCTTGAAAATCGCGCGCATACAAAACTCCTTCGGTGGGATGGCCCGTTTATTGTAGCATAAAGCGGCGCGGGCAATCAAAGACCGGCGCAAAGTTTACAGAACGGTCATCCTTTGCAAAAGAAAGGCGCAGGCCCAAAAATGCGTTTCATTTTTGCGTCGGCGCCAATGATGGATCCGCCCGTTATTCCTGGGCGGCGGGTTCGTTTTCTTCGGGTTTTTCGGCCTCCGGCGCGTCCTCCGCCGGTGCTTCCTCGCCCTGCGGCTCCCGGATGCCGGTCACGTCGGCCACGGTGAGCTCCATCAGCATCTCCCGGGTGATCTCGCCCTCGGTCTCGCCCAGGCGGTCAGCCTGGCGGGCGATGATGGTTTCAAACAGGTTGCGCACGCCGCGGGCGTTGCCAAAGCCCTTCACATCCAGCCGGGCGATATCGATATCCTGCCGGAGGGCGCAGCGGGCCTCCTCGCCCATGGTGTAGCCGGCCTTGTTCATGCGCATATCAAAGATGCCCATGAGCTCGTCCAGGGTATAATCCGGGAAATCGATAAAGCGGTTGAACCGGCTTTCCAGGCCGGGGTTGGAATGCAGGAACTTTTCCATGGGCTCGATATAGCCCGCCACGATGACGATCAGATCGTCCCGGTGATCCTCCATGGCCTTGAGCAGGGTATCCACCGCCTCGGCGCCGTAATCGTTTTCGCCGCGGTTGGTCAGGCTGTACGCCTCGTCGATGAACAGCACGCCGCCCATGGCCTTTTTGATGGCGTCCTTGGTCTTGATGGCGGTCTGGCCCACGTAGCCGGCCACCAGGTCGCCCCGGTCCACCTCCACCAGCTGGCCCTTGCTCAGGATGCCCAGGGAGTGGAAAATCTTGCTCAGGAAGCGGGCGATGGTGGTTTTGCCGGTGCCCGGGTTGCCGCTGAACACCATGTGCAGCGAGAGATCGCTGGTGGGCAGATCATGCTCCTTGCGCAGCTGCTGCATCTGGATCCAGTGCACCAGCTGATCCACCTCTTCCTTGACGGTATCCAGGCCGATGTAGGCGTTCAACTCCGCCAGCAGGTCCTCCAGCTTTTCCTTGGGCACCTCCTCCGCCTTGGCGTCGGTGGTGGTTTTTCCGTTGCCGGTGCTGGCGGCGGTGCCGTCGTTTCCGGCCAGGATCTCATCGCTGGGGCGCAGGGGCTTTTCCGGCTCCTGATCCTTTTCCGGGCCGGGCATATCCACCCGCCCGGCGGGGAAGAAATCGTTGTACACGCTGGTCAGGTTGCGCCGGGCCATGGACTGGATGATCTCGTTCTGCAGCCTGATGATCTCGTCTTTTCTGCTGGTGCTCATGTGCGCTCTCTCCCTATCATTCGTCGTCCAGGATCACGTTTTCATCCTCGATGCTTTCCACCGGGGTCTCGATAAATTCCTCGTC
Organism: uncultured Eubacteriales bacterium; assembly: GCA_902787835.1. Taxonomy (GTDB): domain Bacteria; phylum Bacillota; class Clostridia; order Christensenellales; family Aristaeellaceae; genus SFMI01. The sequence continues at coordinate 12,545 of CADAHU010000010.1, read as the reverse complement.
CAGATCGCTGATCTCCGGCTCGCTGCGCCGGCCGCCCAGGCGCTTGACCTCCTCGGCGGGATAATCCTTCAGCTCGCTGTTATCGCCGTTTACGATGCGCACGCGCACGGTCTCCTTGAGGATGTTGATCTCCTGCACCGTGCCCACGCCGTCGGGGGTGATCACATCGCGGCCCACCCGGGGCATGCGCTTGCGGGTGGCCTCGTAATGATCCTGCTCGTATTTCAGGCAGCACATCAGCCGCCCGCATACGCCGCTGATCTTGGTGGGGTTCAGGCTCAGGTTCTGCTCCTTGGCCATCTTGATGGATACGGGCTGGAAATCGCCCATAAACTGGGCGCAGCACACCGGCCGTCCGCACAGGCCCAGGCCGCCCAGCATCTTGGCCTCGTCGCGCACGCCGATCTGCATGAGCTCGATGCGCGTCTTGAAAACGGAGGCCAGGTTTTTGACCAGGGCGCGGAAATCCACCCGCCCGTTGGCGGTAAAATAAAACAAAATCTTGCTGTTGTCAAAGGTGTATTCCACGCTGACCAGCTTCATCTCCAGCTTGTGCTCGATGATCTTCTGCTGGCAGATGGCGTAGGCTTCCTTTTCCTTGCGGCGGTTTTCCTGCTGGCGCTGGGCGTCCTCCACGGTGGCGATGCGCACCACGGGCTTGAGGGGCGGGGTGACCTCCTCGTCGGGCACCTCGTGCACGCCGGTGACCACCTCGCCGTATTCGATGCCCCGGGCGGTTTCCACGATCACCGCGTCCCCCGCCGTGGGCCAAAGCTTGCCGGGATCAAAATAATAGAGCTTGCCTGCGTTGTGGAAACGCACGCCGATTATGGTTGCCATAAAGTGATTTCCTCCGAAATGATATAAAGTAGGTTTTCCGAAATGGCCTGCCAGGATACGTTGCTGGCCCGGTAGCGCTGGGCGTCGATCACTGCGGAGAGCGCGTTTTCCAGTGCCCGGGGCGATGCGTGCAGCCAGCTTTCATGGCACGCGGTCTCCGGCACGGCGGCGGGCTCCGGCCCGGCGTTTACGCTGCATGCCAGGTATTCCCGGGCGCGCTGCTCCACCACCGCCAGGATCTCGTCGGCGTCCTCCCGCTTTTCCCGCAGCCTGGCGGCGGCTCCGGGCACATCCCGGGCGGAGCGCAGCGAAAAAAAGGTGCTCTCGCACAGCGTGCGCAGCTGTAAAAAATCGGCGTCCTCCCGCATGGACAGCGCCTGGCCCAGGCTGCCGCCGCACAGGATGGACAGCTCCCGGGCCGCGGCCTTATCCGTGCCGCGGGAAATCAGCTCCCGCTCCACCGCCTCCCGGGAAAAGGGCGGCACCCGCACCACCCGGCAGCGGCTGCGCACCGTGGAGAGCAGGCCGGTATCCCCCGAGGCGGTCAGGATAAACCGTGTGCTGCCGTCGGGCTCCTCCAGGGATTTGAGCAGGGCGTTCTGCGCCTGGGGCGTCATGCGGTGAGCGTTCTCCAGCAGCACCACCCTTTCGCCGCCCTCCACGGCGGAGATCGAAAGGGCGTGCAGGATGCCCCGCAGGTCGTCCACCTTAACGGTTCGCTCCTTTTCCCCGGCGGAGGGCGTCAGCAGATCGGGATGGGCGCCGCTCAGCGCCCGCCTGCAGCCCTTGCAGGCAAGGCAGGGCTTTTCCCCCTCGCCCACGCATAAAAAGGCGCAGGCAAGCAGCCGGGCCAGCGTGCGTTTGCCAACCCCGGTCATGCCTGTGAGCGCCATTGCATGGGGCGCGCGGCCCGACCGCACATCGGCGATCAGCGCCGATACCGCTTCGCCGCGGGACAAAAAATCATCCAGGGTAATCAAGCTTGCCTCAAACGCGGAACCGCGGTCCGATCAATACTTATGGAACTGCTCCACATCCAGCACAAACACCGTGGCGCCGCCCACCGTGACCTCGATGGGCATATGGGCGTACATGCCGCTGATGCCGCCGGTGGCCATGGGCGAGGCCGTCATCTGGCGGCGGCTCTTGCACACCTTTTCGATAATATGCAGGCAGCCGTCCAGCCGGTCGTCCTCCACGCCTGCCAGCAGGGTGGTATTGCCAGCGCGCAGGAAGCCGCCGGTGGTGGCCAGCTTGGTTACGCTGTATCCGTCGTTCATCAGCTCCGACACCAGACGATTGGCGTCCTCATCCTGAATTATGGCGATGACCAGTTTCATGCTCACGCCTCCTTTTCGCTTTAAAGCGGAACGAATTATCCATTTATATTATACAACAACCGTCCGCATTTCTCAATACGCAATTCTCGCCCCGTTTTTTGCCATCAAAAAAGCGTCTGAAGCGGCCCGCCGGGAATAAGCCCTCCCGGCCGGCCGCTCCGGACGCCCCCCGCTCCGTCCCTTCGATCAATGGATGATGGCGGGATCCATATCCTCAAACTTTGTCATATACTGCGCCAGCTCCAGCTTTGCGCGGGTCAGCGCCAGCTCCGCGGCGGTCTGATCCCGATCGGCGGTGATCTGATCCCGATCGGCAGCGGTCTGATCCCGATCGGCGGTCATGGCGGCCAGCTGGGCGTTCAGATCGCTGATCTGCCCGTTGGCGGCGGCCAGCGCGTTTTCCAGCTCGGCGATCCGCTGATCGCGGTTTTCCTTCTCGGCAATCTGCTGATCCCGGTCCGCCGTCATGGCGGCCAGCTGCTCGTTCAGATCGCTGATCTGCCCGTTGGCGGCGATCAGCCGGTCCTTCTGCTGGTCAAACTGCCGGCGCGCCTCGGTCAGGCTGGCCGTCAGCTCGTTGATCCGCTGGCCGCGCCGTTCCTTATCCGCGGTCTGCTGATCCCGGTCCGCCGTCATGGCGGCCAGATCGGCCAAAAGCTGATCGCGCTCCGCCGTCATGGCGGCCAGCTGGCCCTCCAGATCGGCGATCTGCTGCTCCGCCGCAGCCAGCCATTCCGTCAGATCGCTGATGCGCTGCCCGCGGTTTTCCTTCTCCGCGGCCTGCTGATCCCGGTCCTCGGTCATGGCGGCCAGATCCACGGTCAGCTGGTTGCGCTCCTCGGTCATGGCCGCCAGCTGCGCCTGCGCCGTATCGCGCTCGTTCGTCAGGCTGTTCATATCGGCGGCGATGGCGGCGGCGGTCTCCCGGGCGGCGTTGAGCTCCGCCATGGCGGCGGCGGTCATCGCTGCGTTCCGATCGGCCTCGGCGCGCATCGCGGCGATGGCGGCCTGCTGCGCTTCCGCGGTCAATGCCGGATCGGCCGCGTCTTCACCGGACGCCGTCTCCGCTACCTGCCTGGTGATTTCCGCGGCAAACTGCTCCGGGGATTCATTGCCGCTCCCGGTCAGCACCATGGTGCAGGCCATGGCCAGCGCAAGGAATACAGGGATGATTCTGTTCATGGTTTAGCCTCCTGAAATCAATCCGCCATTGCGGCCTTGGGCGGGCTGACTCATTTCTTTGTCTCTCGTCAGGGCGCGGGGGTCTCCTGCGTCTCCTCCTCGGGAACGACGCCCAGCGGGGTCAGTACCTGCTGCAGGCCCTCCTGGGCCTCGGTCAGCATCGTCCTGAGCTGCTCCAGCCTGGTGCCCAGCAGATCGTTGCCGGTGCTGTCCTCCGCAGCCAGCGCCGCCTGGATGGCCGCCAGCTTTTCCTTCATCGCGGTCAGGCCGGCCAGGGCGGCGTCCTTCTGGGCCGTCACATCGTCCAGCTGGGTCTGCAGGGCTTCCTTGGCAGCAGTCTCATTGGCCAGGGCGGTCTGAGCCTCCGTTACGCTTGCCTGCGCCGCCGCTTTGGCGGCGGTCTCCGCGGCCAGGGCGGCCTGGACTTCCGCCAGGCTTTGCAGCCCCGCATCCTTGGCGGCGGTTTCCTGGGCCAGGGCGGTCTGCGCTTCCGTCAGGCTGTTCTGCAGCTCTGCCTTGGCGGCGGTTTCATCGGCCAGGGCGGCCTGGGCTGCGGTCAGCTGGGCCTGCAGCGACTCCTTGGCGGCGGTTTCATCGGCCAGGGCGGTCTGGGCCGCGGTCAGCTGGGCCTGCAGTGCCTCCTTGGCGGCGGTCTCATCGGCCAGGGCAGCCTGGGCGGCGGCCAATTCCGCCTGCAGGGCGGCCAGCTGCGCCTCGGTTTCCGCCTTGGCGGCGGTGGTTTCGGTCAACTGGGCTTTGGTTTGCACAAGCTCGCCGATGGCCTGCTCCGCGCTGGCGCGAAGGGACGAAAGCTCCTGGGTCATGGCGGCCAGCAGGGCGGGGATGCCGGTCAGCTCCTCCGCGGCGGCCTCGGCGGGTTCTTCTGTAGCCTCGGCGGCTTCCTCCGCGGCTTCGGCGGTTTCCTCTGCAGCTTCCTCGGCGGCTTCGGTGGCTTCCTCGGCGGCTTCTGCCGTCTGGGTCGGTTCCTCAGTGGCGGGGGCGGGTTCCTCCGCGCAGGCGATGGCAAACGCCATCAGGATACAAAGGAGCAGCATGGCGATTTTTTTCATTTTTTCATTCCTCCCGATGTCGTTGGGCGTCCAGCCGCAGCTGGGCCGGCGAAAGGCGCGACGGATGACAGGGGAATCGGCGGCGCGTCCTTTCTGAGTAAATTTGCAGCAAAATATCAGGGCATAAGCCGATTTACAGTTATTATAGGGCAAAAGCCGCCAAAAATCAACCGTCTGACTCCCGGCGCGCGCAAAATATATACAAGTACACAAAAAAGGCATCCGCCAATGCAGATGCCTTATTATTGGAGGCGCCGTCCGGATTCGGACCGGAGAATAAAGGTTTTGCAGACCTTCGCCTTACCACTTGGCTACGGCGCCAGAAAAAATGGAGCGGTAGACGAGGCTCGGACTCGCGACCTCAACCTTGGCAAGGTTGCGCTCTACCAACTGAGCTACTACCGCAAATGGTGCCTCGAACCGGAGTCGAACCAGTGACACGCAAATTTTCAGTCTGCTGCTCTACCAACTGAGCTATCGAGGCATAAAATATATTGGCGACCCGAATGGGGCTCGAACCCATGACCTCCAGCGTGACAGGCTGGCGTTCTAACCAACTGAACTACCGGGCCACATTGGTGGGAACAACAGGGCTCGAACCTGTGACCCTCTGCTTGTAAGGCAGATGCTCTCCCAGCTGAGCTATGCTCCCCCACGGCGCTGCACCCTTGATCTCTCAATGATGCGAGAGATATAATACCGCATTTCAGCCCGTTTGTCAAGCCCTATTTTGATTGTTTTGCGCATCCGCCGCAAAAAACGGCAAATCCTGCATTTATCCTGTATTTTGGTTTACAGAAAAATTTTTGCTGGTATAATTGTATACATTAATGCACAGGGAGGAGATGCAACGGATGCTGGAATTATCCCCCAAAACCAATTTGCTGGAGCAAAAAAACTACCGCTATTCCCTGCAGGATGTAAAGGAGCCCAACCTGTACCGGGATATCTATGATTACGAGAGCGTACCTAAGGTCACCTTCAACCACCGCCGCGTGCCCATGAGCATGCCCGAGGAGATCTGGATCTCCGATACCTCCTTCCGGGACGGGCAGCAGAGCGTGGATCCCTACACGGTGGATCAGATCGTGGATCTGTACAAGCTGATGAGCCGGCTGGGCGGCCCCTACGGCATCATCCGGCAGACCGAGTTTTTCATCTACAGCCAGAAGGACCGGGAGGCCGTGCGCCGCTGCCAGGAGCTGGGGCTCAAATTCCCCGAGATCACCACCTGGATCCGCGCCACCAAGGACGATTTCAAGCTGGTCAAGGATCTGGGCATCCGGGAGACCGGCATCCTGGTCTCCTGCAGCGATTACCACATCTTTAAAAAGATGAAGCTGACCCGCCGCCAGGCCATGGAAAAATACCTGGAAACGGTGGCGCTGGCCTTCGAGGCCGACGTGATGCCCCGCTGCCACCTGGAGGATATCACCCGCGCCGATTTTTACGGCTTTGTGGTGCCCTTCATCAACGAGCTGACCAAGATGAGCCAGGACGCGGGCATCCCCCTGCGCATCCGCGCCTGCGATACCATGGGCTACGGCGTGCCCTATCCCGAGGTGGCCCTGCCCCGCAGCGTGCCGGGCATCATCTACGGCCTGCAGCACTACTCCGACGTGGAGAGCGAATATCTGGAATGGCACGGCCACAACGATTTTTACAAGGCTGTGGCCAACGCCTCCACCGCCTGGCTGTACGGCGCCAGCGCGGTCAACTGCTCCCTGCTGGGCATCGGCGAGCGCACCGGCAACATCCCCCTGGAGGCCATGGTGTTTGAGTACGCCGCCCTCAGGGGCTCCCTGGACGGCATGGATCCCACGGTGATCACCGAGATCGGCCAGTATTTCAAAAACGAGATCGGCTACCAGATCCCGCCCATGACGCCCTTTGTGGGCCGCAATTTCAACGTGACCCGGGCGGGCATCCACGCCGACGGCCTGCTCAAGGATGAGGAGATCTACAACATCTTCAACACCAAAAAGCTGCTGAACCGCCCGGCCTCCGTGCTGATCAGCAAAACCTCCGGCCTGGCGGGCATCGCCTACTGGATCAACGATAACTATCAGCTGCCGGCCAACGAGGCCATCTCCAAGCAGGATCCGCTGGTCATTTCCCTCAAGGAGTGGATCGATCAGCAGTACGACGCGGGCCGCGTATCCGCCCTGTCCAACCGGGAGCTGGAGACCAAGATCGAGGAGCTCAGCGGCGGGCGGCTGGCCCGGCTGTAAGGAAGGAGGAAACCCATGGAACACAAAATGATCTCCATCGCCGATCAGGTGTTTGACGAACTGGAGCAGCAGATCCTCTCCGGCACATACGAGCGCGGCGATATCCTGACCGAAATCAAGCTCAGCGAGCGCCTGGGCGTCAGCCGCACCCCCATCCGGGAGGCGCTGCGCCGGCTGGAGCAGGAGCACATCATCGAATCCACCAGCAAAGGCGCGCGGGTGATCGGCATCTCCGCCCAGGATATCGCCGATATCCGGGAGATCCGCCTGCGGCTGGAGGGCCTGGCCTCCCGCTGGGCCGCGGAGCGCGCCGGGGACGAGGGGCTGGACGCCCTGAAGCAGGCGGTGGAGCTGCAGGAGTTTTACACCCAGAAGAACGACCCGGACAGCCTTAAAAACATCGATTCCCGTTTCCACCAGACCATCTACATCCTCAGCGGCAGCCACAGCATGCGGGACGTGCTGGAGCCGCTGCACCGCAAGCTGCTCAAATACCGCCGCGTATCGCTGGGCGAGCCCCAGCGGGCGCAGAAATCCCTGGCGGAGCACCGGGCCATATACGAGGCCATCGCCGCCCACGACGGGGACAGCGCCGAGCGCCTGACCGTGCTGCACGTACAAAAAGCCCACGACGCCATCGCACAAAGGGGGGACACCTAATGGGACGCACCATCGCGCAAAAAATCATCGCATCGCATCTGCTCTCCGGGGATATGACGCCGGGCAGCGAGATCGGCCTGCGCATCGACCAGACCCTGACCCAGGACGCCACCGGCACCATGGCCTACCTGGCGCTGGAGAACATCGGCATTCCCCGGGTAAAAACTGAAAAATCCATCGCCTACATCGATCACAACACCCTGCAATGCGGCTTTGAAAACGCCGACGACCACCGCTATATCCAGTCGGTGGCCCGCAAATACGGCGTATACTTTTCCCGTCCGGGCAACGGCATCTGCCATCAGGTGCACCTGGAGCGCTTCGGCAAGCCCGGCAAAACGCTGATCGGCTCCGACAGCCATACCCCCACCGCCGGCGGCATCGGCATGCTGGCCATGGGCGCGGGCGGCATGGACGTTGCCGTGGCCATGGGCGGCGGCGCGTACCACATCACCATGCCCAAAATGTACAAGGTTAACCTGACGGGCCGCCTGCAGCCCTGGGTGACCGCCAAGGATATCAGCCTGGAGATCCTGCGCATCCTCAGCGTCAAGGGCGGCGTGGGCGCCGTCATCGAATGGGGCGGGGAGGGCATCCAATCGCTCTCCGTGCCCGAGCGCGCCACCATCACCAACATGGGCGCGGAGCTGGGCGCCACCACCTCCATTTTCCCCGCGGACGAGGTGACCCGCGATTTCCTGCGCGCCCAGGGCCGGGAGGCAGATTTCACACCCCTGCAGAGCGACCCGGACGCGGTATACGACAAAATCATCGATATCGACCTCAGCGCCCTGCAGCCGCTGCTGGCCTGCCCCCACTCCCCGGATAACGTGGCTCCCGCCGCCGATCTGGGCGCGGTGGCGGTTTCGCAGGTGTGCATCGGCAGCTGCACCAACTCCTCCCTGCGGGATATGCTGCGGGTGGCCGCCATCCTGAAGGGCCGCCGCATCGCCGATTCGGTGAGCCTTTCCATCTCCCCCGGCAGCCGCCAGGTGCTGCGCATGCTGGCCGACTGCGGCGCGCTGGGCGATCTGATCGCCGCAGGCGCGCGGGTGCTGGAGTGCGCCTGCGGCCCCTGCATCGGCATGGGGCTCTCCCCCGCCTCGGCGGGCGTGAGCGTGCGCACCTTCAACCGCAACTTTGAGGGCCGCAGCGGCACCCGGGACGCCCAGGTCTACCTGGCCTCGCCGGAAACCGCCGCTGCCGCCGCGCTGACCGGCTTCATCACCGATCCCCGCACCCTGGGCGTTTATCCCGATATCGCCATGCCCGACGCCTTCCTGGCCGACGACGGCGGCGTGCTGGCCCCGGCCGATCCCGAGGCCGCCCAGGCCCTGGAGGTGGAGCGCGGCCCCAACATCAAGCCCTTCCCCAAGGGCGAGCCGCTGCCGGACGTTCTCACCCTGCCGGTATCGCTGAAGGTGGGCGACAACATCACCACCGACCATATCATGCCCGCCGGGGCCAAGGTGCTGCCCTACCGCAGCAACATCCCCAAGATGAGCGATTTCTGCTTCGGCGTATGCGACGCATCCTTCCCGGAGCGCGCCCGGCAGCTGGGCCGCAGCTGCGTGGTGGGCGGGGCCAACTATGGCCAGGGCTCCAGCCGGGAGCACGCCGCCCTGGCGCCCCTGCACCTGGGCGTGCGCGCGGTGATCGCCCAGTCCTTCGCCCGCATCCACGCCGCCAACCTGATCAACGCCGGCATCCTGCCGCTGACCTTTGAAAACGCCGCCGATTACGATGCTCTGCAGCAGGGCGACACGCTCTGTCTGCAAAACGTGCACGCGGGCATCCGTCAGGGGCGGCTGACGGCCACGGTGGCGGGCTGCGATCGGCAGATCGCCCTGCTTTGTCCCCTGTCGGATCGCCAGATCAGCATCCTGCTGGCCGGCGGGCTGCTGAACTACACCAGAAAGGCGGGATTGGAATGAGCTATCAGGAGCAGATCGACGCGGCGGTCAACCATTACCGCGCGTTGCTGGAAAGCCAGATCGCCCGGGCGGAGGGCATGAACGCCGCGCCCGCGGGCAAAAAAGAAAAGACCGTCATCGGCCTGGTGGGCGGCGACGGCATCGGCCCCATCATCACCAAACAGGCCGGGATGGCGCTGGAGAAGCTGCTGGAAAACGAGATCGCGGCGGGAAAAATCGAGCTGCGGACCATCGACGGCCTGACCATTGAGAACCGTCTGGCCCAGGGCAAGGCGGTGCCGGATGACGTGCTTGCCGCCGTCAAGGCCTGCGATGTGCTGCTCAAGGGTCCCACCACCACGCCCTCCGGCGGCACCATGGAGAGCGCCAATGTGACGCTGCGCCGGGAGCTGGACCTGTTTGCCAACGTGCGCCCGGTGAGCGTGCCGGAGGAGGGCATCGATTGGACCTTCTTCCGGGAGAACACCGAGGGCGAATACACCCTGGGCAGCAAGGGCATCGAGATCCCCGGCCTGCTGACCATGGATTTTAAGGTGACCACCATCGCCGGCACCCGGCGCATCGCCCGCGCGGCCTACGAATTTGCAAGAGCCAACGGCAAAAAGCGCCTGGCCATCGTCACCAAATCCAACATCATGAAAAAGACCGACGGCATGTTCTCCGCCGTCTGCCACGAGGTGGCGGCGGAGTATCCGGAGATCGAAACCGACGAATATTACATCGATATCATGACCGCCAACCTGGTGAATCCCGCCATCCGCAGCCAGTTCCAGGTGTTCGTGCTGCCCAACCTGTACGGGGATATCATTACGGACGAGGCCGCGCAGATCCAGGGCGGCGTGGGCACCGCGGGCAGCGCCAACGTGGGCAGCCGTTACGCCATGTTCGAGGCCATCCACGGCTCCGCCCCGCGCATGATCGAGGCCGGCCTGGGCGATTACGCCAATCCCTGCTCCATCCTGCGCGCCGCCGTGATGCTGCTGCGCCACATCGGCCTGGCGGACAAGGCCCAGCGCCTGGACGACGCCATCACCCAGGCTGCCGCCGCCCGCCCCGTCACCGGCGACAAGGACGGCTGCACCTGCGAGGAGCTGGGCGATTATCTGGTGTCGCTGCTGTAAGGGGAGGATACGTTACTTTCTTCTGAGAAGAAAGTAACAAAGAAGCATTCGGCGAAATAACTTGAATCGGAAGATAAACTTGTTTCCGCTAGCTTGACCACGGTAGCCAAGCAAGTTCCCGGACAACAGAACACAGAAAAAATCCAGCAAAACCAAGCTTGCTCGGTTTTGCTGGATTTTTTCTGTGTTCAGCGGTGCGCAAAGCGCACCGTGCGGCCAGCGAAGCTGGCCTTGCCCGGGGCCTTCCGGCCCGCCCTCCGCTGAAAACCGGCCCAAGGGCAGGTTTTCCGGGCGCTACGGGCCCGGGAACGACGGCAGGCGTAAAACCAGTTAGCGGAAAATCCAACAACAAGAGCGGCGACAGCGCTGCCTCTTTCGGTTCCTTTCTGGGCTACAGAAAGGAACGCCCCCGTAAACCTGTTGGCGGAAATGCTGCCCAAGTCAGCACATTCTGCGTTCTGCATTTTGCATTCTTGTGCTCCAGAAAGCAACGCCCCGTCCGTCACGCCTTCGCCTTTTTCCGCCCCCACCGCAGGAAAAAGTAAGTGACCTCCAGCAGGAAGCAGGATGTCCAGCCCACGGGGTAGCCGAAGCCCACCAGGAAGGGCGTATTGGCGATATAGCGGGTGACCACAAACAGGTAGATCTGCCGGATGGCCACGAAGGAGGCCAGCATGATCACCATGGGGCCCTGGGAATCGCCGCGACCGCGCAGCGCGCCGGCGAGCACATGATTGACGCAGTTGAACAGCAGGTACAGCACGTTGGCATGGAGGAACAATACGCCATACTCGATCACCGAGGCGTCCTGGGTAAACAGGCGCAGGGCGGGATCGGCAAAGAAATACAGGGCGAAGGCGATCACCGCGGTAACGGTCAGGGATATGAGGATGGCGGTCACAGTGCCGCGGTTGGCGCGCTCCTCGCGTTTGGCGCCGATATTCTGGCTCACAAAGGTGGTGGCCGCCATGGCCACGCTGCTCATGGGCAGCATGATAAACTGATCCAGCTTGTTATAGCAGCCCCAGCCCGCCATGCAGCTGGAGCCGAAAAAGTTGATATAGGACTGGACAAACACGTTGGAGAAAGCGGTGATCACCGACTGAATGCCCGCAGGCAGGCCCACGGAGAAGATGCTGCGCAGCACGCCGCCATCGATGCGCAGATCCTTCCAGGAAAGGTAATAGATATCCTTGGCCCGGGTCAGCAGCCTGAGCGTCAGCACCGCCGAAATGAACTGGGAGAGGATGGTGGCCCAGGCCACGCCCGCAATGCCCGCGTCCAGCGCCAGCACAAACAGCAGATCCAGTATAATATTGAGCACGCTGGTGAGCACCAGGAAGAGGAGCGGCCGGGTGGTATCCCCCACCGCGCGCAGGATGCCGCTGCCCATGTTATAGATCAGCAGCCCCGTGATGCCCCCGAAGTAGATGGTCAGATAGGTCACCGCGTCGTCCATCACATCCTCCGGAGTGGACATCACCCGCAGCATGGGCCGCACGCCCAGGATGCCGATGGCGGTAAACAGCAGGCAAAAAACAAAGGTCATAGCCATGGTGGTTTCCACCGCTGTATGCAGGCGATCGTGATCCCGTGCGCCGAAATGCCGGGCGATCACCACGCCCGCGCCCACCGAAAAGCCGTTAAAGAAGAACACCAGCATGTTGATGATCATGGTGGTGGAGTTCACCGCCGCCAGCGCTTCCTTGCCCACGTACTGCCCCACCACGATGGAGTCCACCGTGTTGTACAGCATCTGAAAAATATTGCCCACCATCAGCGGGAGCGCAAACAGGATCAGCTGCTTGATGATGGAGCCCTCGGTCATATCCCGCGTCGCGCCTATCCTTCGCTTCATCCTGCGTGCCTCCCGTTCTTGCGTGGTTTCCAATATTGTATCACGAAAGGCCCGCGGCGTTCAAGGGCGGCGCGGAAAAGAAAAAGGAGCGGATGGACAAATTGGGATTTGACGGGGAGAACGCTGGGCGCTACGCGCGCCCAGACCTGCGCCAAAGGACCTTCGGCCCTCTGGACTCTCAACGAGCGAACCAACTTGAATCAACGAACGAACTCGTTTCCGCCAGCTTGGTTTAAGTCGCCAAGCGAGTTCCCGGACAACCAGAACACAGGAAAAATCCCGCAAAACCAAGCTTGCTCGGTTTTGCGG
>CADAHU010000009.1 GCA_902787835.1 uncultured Eubacteriales bacterium | reverse complement strand
AGCGCATGAACGATCTGAACGACGAGCAGCTGGCCGCGCTGGAAGCCACCTTTACCGAGATGAACGACGTGGAGATCACCTACCAGAACACCGGCCACGACACCAAGCTGATGATCGCCCGGGAGGTGGGCAGCGATACCGATTTTGTGGATATCCTGTCGATCTACAACGGTTACCTGATCGAGTTCAACATGACGCCCAACCCCAATGCCGCCAACCAGACGCTGACCAACGCGCAGATCGGCATGTGCATCGATTTCCTGACCGATCTGGATTTCATTCCCGCTAACTGAGCATTGAAAGACCGCCCGCAGCGACACCGGATGCCGCTGCGGGCGGTTTTGTTATGTCCAGCCAAAGCTGAAGTCGACATCGCAACAGTTGAGAAAAAGTGAAGAAAAAAAACAAAATCCGCCTTGGAGCCAGGGCGGATTTATGGTATAATCAAGCGTATTGTGTTTTTAAGGAGGGCATTGGTGTGAAAATCGGTTTTGATCATGATCGGTATACCCAAATGCAGTCGGAGCACATTCGGGAGCGGATCAACAGTTTTGGCGGCAAGTTGTATATGGAGCTGGGCGGCAAGCTGTTTGACGATAACCATGCTTCCCGGGTGCTGCCGGGCTTCAAGCCGGACAGCAAGATCTCCATGCTGCTGGAGCTTAAAGATCAGGAGGAACTGATCATTGCCATCAATGCGGACGATATAGAAAAAAACAAGGTGCGAGGCGATCTGGGTATTACCTATGATGCGGACGTGCTGCGGCTGATCGACGCCTTCCGGGAAGTGGGCATGTATGTGGGAAGCGTGGTGCTGTCCCAATTCCGGGGCCAGCCCCAGGCAGAAATCTTCCAGAAGCGCCTGGAGAGCCTGGGCGTAAGGGTATACCGGCATTATCCCATTGCGGGGTATCCCACCAATATTGATCTGATCGTCAGCGACGAGGGCTATGGCCGCAATGAGTATGTGGAAACCACCAAGCCTCTGGTGCTGGTGACCGCTCCCGGCCCGGGCAGCGGCAAGATGGCGGTTTGTCTTTCCCAGCTGTACCATGAATACAAGCATGGGGTCAAGGCGGGCTACGCTAAATTTGAAACCTTTCCCATCTGGAATCTGCCGCTGAGGCATCCGGTCAACGTGGCCTATGAGGCCGCCACTGCCGATCTGAACGACGTGAACATGATCGACCCCTTCCACCTGGAGTATTATAACAAGAGCGCGGTAAACTATAACCGGGACATCGAGGTTTTCCCTGTTTTGCAGGCCATTTTTGAGCGTATCCAGGGCGAATCTCCCTATCATTCGCCCACCGATATGGGTGTGAATATGGTGGGTAACTGCATCATCGATGACGAGGTATGCCGCGAAGCAGCCAAGCAGGAGATCATCCGCCGCCTGTATCATTCCCGCTGCCTGGAGCGCCAGGGTCATGGAAACGAAGCTGAGCTCAACAAGCTGGAGATCCTGATGCAGCAGCTGAGCCTGAACGACGATAACCGTCCGGTGATTGCCGCGGCGCGTAAGCGTGCGGAGGAAACCGATGCACCCGCCGCCGCGATCCAGCTGGAGAACGGCAAGATCATTACAGGTAAAACCTCCTCTCTGCTGGGGCCCTCCGCCGCCATGCTGCTCAATGCCGTCAAGGAGCTGGCGGGGATCCGGGATGAAATCATGCTGCTGCCGCCCGCTGTGATCGAGCCTGTGCAGGAGCTTAAATGCCGCTATCTTGGCAATCATAACCCGCGCCTGCATACCGATGAGGTGCTGGTGGCGCTGTCCGTATCCGCCGCGACTAACCCCGTGGCGGCCATGGCGCTGGAGCAACTGCCCAAACTGAAGGGGCTGGAAGCCCATACCACCGTGATCCTTTCCGGGGTGGATATGAACGTATTCCGCCGTCTGGGCATCAATGTGACCAGCGATCCCAAATATCAGACCCGGAAGCTTTACCACCGGTAATCAGAACAGTAAAACAGGAGCTTTGCTGGAATAATTTCCGCCAGTAAAGCTCCTGTTTTTTTCAAGTTGGCTTATTCCTCTGCCGGGATCAGCCGGATAATATCCTGGAAAGGCATCAGCATTTGATCGCATTCCTCCGCCCGGTGATTTTCCAGGATCATGCGGGCGGCGTTCTGGATGGCGGGAACGGTGGCCCGCATTAGCTGATTGGCGTAAATGATGATGTTGGCGCCGCGGGCCTTCCATTCTTCCTCCGTGACGGAGTTGAAGCTGGTGGGCACCAGCACGATGGGGGTAAAGGCGTCCTTCTTCCGGAATTTTTCGATAAATTCAAAGATCTCCGAAGGATCCTTCTTCCGGCTGTGGATCATGATGGCGTCGGCGCCGGCCTCTGCAAAGGCAAATGCGCGGGCCAGGGCATCCTCCATGCCGCGCTCCAGAATCAGGCTCTCAATGCGCGCGCAGATCATAAACTGCCGGGTCTTCTGCGCACGCTTGCCGGCGCGGATCTTTTCGCAGAAGTTTTCGATGCTGTCCTGGGTCTGCTCCACCTCGGTGCCGAACAGGCTGTTCTTTTTGAGCCCGGTCTTATCCTCAATGATCACCATGGATACGCCCAGACGCTCCAGGCTGCGCACGGTATAGACAAAGTGCTCGGTCTTTCCACCGGTATCGCCGTCAAAGATGATGGGCTTGGTGGTCACCTCCATGATGTCCTCGATGGTACGGAAACGGGAGGTCATATCCACCAGCTCGATATCGGGTTTTCCCTTGGCGGTGCTGTCGCACAGGGAGGAGATCCACATGGCGTCGTATTGCCGCGCGCCGCCATTCTGGTATACCACAGTGTTTTCCACCACCAGCCCGGTCAGGCCGTCGTGGGCCTCCATGGCGGTGATCAGCCCCTTCATATCCAGCAGCATACGAAGCCGTCCCCGGCGGATATCGGGCATGGCCAGATCGGCGCGGGTGCGGGTTTCCAGGTATTTATACCGCTCATCCTTGCTGTAGGGGAATTCAATCAGCTTGCCGCCGTAGCTGGCCAGCACCTCGTTGACCTCATCCCGGATGGGCTTTTGGAACCCGGCCACCCAATCATCGCCGTGCACCACATAATCGGGGTGCAGCTTCTCCAGGTTTTCCCGGTAGGAGAGCTGCTTTTGCTCCATTACATGGTAAACGCCGGCAATATTCTCCAGCATGGCCTTGCGGTCAGCGTAGGGCACAAGGGGGAAACGCTTGTAGGAGGCCACGGCCTCATCGGACAGTACGCCAATGATCAGCTTGCCCAGACGCTGGGCTTTTTTGATGATATCGATATGGCCGCCGTGGATCACGTCGGTGGAAAAGCACATATACACCGTGCGGGATTCCACCTCCCGCAGTTTGGCGGTGACCACCGCCAGATCCTCCGGGTTATCGATCTCGGCGCACAGCAGGTTTTCCACGTCCAGGGCGTGGATATTGGCGGCGCCCTCCAGAGCGTTGAGCGCGTTCTCGGCGTATACCTTGGTGTTGCCCGCCTCGCAGAAGGCGCAGATCTCATCCAGCCACCGCTGCCAGTCCGGCTGGTTCAGCTTGTACAGCGCCTGAGCTTCCATGGCCTCATTGAAGAATTCGACGCCCACCTTCAGCACCTGGCCGTCGCGCACCACGGCCTTAAAATCCTTTTCGGGCAGGGGCAGCGTGGTGGAGACCGTCATACAGCTGACCTCGGAGGCCAGTACGCGGTCAAACACCTCGTTTTCAAAGACCAGGTCCCCGTGCATCAGCAGGATATCGTCCTTCAGGTATTCCCGGGCGCAGTAAATGCTGTATATATAGTTGGTCTCCCGGAAGAGCGGGTTTTTAACAAAGGTGAAGCGCAGCGGCAGATCCAGCCCCTGACAGTAGTTGACCAGCACGGAATCGAACAGTCCGGTGGTGATGACCACCTCCTCGATGCCTGCTGCCACGATCTGGTGCAGCTGGCGGGAGAGGATCGTTTCCCGGGGGCTGATCTCGGTCATGCATTTGGGGTGTTCGCTGGTCAGCGCGCCCATGCGGGAGCCCAGACCGGAGTTGAGGATCAAAGCCTTCATGGTATCTGTACCGTCCTGTTTATCTGTATTGGCCGGTATGCGGAACGTTCTTTACGGCATACCGAAAAGACCGACGGCTGGCCGGCCTTCTCCATTATACGGTACAATGCATGGGAAGTCAAATGGAATTGGCATCCGCGGCCTTTTCCTCCACAAACCAGCGGTTTTCCGCATCCAGAAAGAGATAGGTCTCGCTGCTGCCGATGCGCACGGTATAGCGGATTCCCTGACCGCCGGATTTTAACGCTGGGGCCGGCCTTTTGCCCAATACCCGGTCGATGGAATATGTCTTTCCGCGGAGCGAAATGGAGACGGGGGTTACGACGCCGTTCTCATCGAATATGGCGCTGACCTGCACATAGGTCCTCAGGTACATGCTCTTTCACCTCGTTTCTTTAGCTCTGCCGTCCGCTGACCGCGGCCATATTGGTGGCGGCCAGGCTGGAATCGGGCGCTGCCCGCAGCAGACGATGATCCTGCCGCAGCAGCACGCCGCGATACAGCGCTTCCGCGCCGAACCGCGCGTGCAGCTGATCGGCTGTTTTTTCCAGAACGGCCTGGCGGCTGGCCAGCGGGTCAGGCAGGATGGAAAGCTGCGCGCCATTCCGGATGTCCATCAGATCCCCGCCCTGCACGCCCAGGGAGCGCAGCGGGCGGTCCGCCGCCCAGCTTTCCCGCAGCAGCGCCAGCGCCGCACGGCTCAGATCGGCGGAAAGATCGGTGGGACGCTCCAGCTTCATCTGCCGGGTAAAGGACTGCAGCTGGGTATCCCGCAGCCAAAGCGTTACCGTGCGGCAGCGAAAATGCTTTTTCCGCATGCGCTCCGCCACGCTGTCGCAAAGCAGGTACAGGATGCGCCCGGCATCGCTGTAATCGCATATATCAAAGGCCGGCGTGGTGCTGTTGCCCACCGATTTGATATCGTCTGTCTCGCTGATGGGCATGACGGGCGCATCGTCCTTCCCGGCGGCGTAGGCGTACAGCGTGTCGCCGTTTTTCCCGAAAAGCGTATGCAGGGATTCCGGGTCAGCGCGAACGATATCGCCGATGGTATTGAGCCCATAGGCGTACAGCCTGTGCATGGTGGCCCGGCCGATGAACAGCAGGCTGCAGGCGGGCATGGGCCATACCTTTTGCTTATAATTGCGCGGGGTGATCACGGCGGTGGCGTCCGGCTTGTGCATATCGCTGCCCAGCTTGGCAAACACCTTATTAAAGCTGACGCCCACCGAGAGGGTGATCCCCAGCTCCTTCAGCGCCCGCCTGCGCAGGGAACAGGCGATTTCCATGCCGTCCCGGCCGGTGACATCCAGCCAGCTCTCATCCAGGCCGAAGGGCTCCACATGGTCGCTGTATTCGGCGTATATATCCCGCATCATATGGGAAAAACGCACGTACTTTTCGCCGCAGGGCGGCACGACGATCAGCTCCGGGCATTTCTGCCGGGCCGTCCATACCGCTTCACCGGTTTTGATGCCGCATTTTTTTGCCGCGTCGCTCTTGGCAAGCACGATGCCGTGCCGTTCGCTGGGATCCCCGCACACTGCGATGGGCTTCCCGCGCAGCTCCGGCGAAAAAACACATTCCACCGATGCGTAAAAATTATTGCAGTCGCTGTGCAGAATCGTACGCATACAGCCTCCAAATGAGAACAAATGTTCTATACTTGGATTATATATGCCTTATGGATAAAAAGCAACTGGAAAATAGGAACATATATTCGCTTATTTTTGCGCGTAATCCGCAATTATTTGCGCCATGGCGGCATGGGGCGCGTGCAGAACGGCGTTATACAGGCCGGCTTCATCCACCGTTCCCAGGATTTTACAGCCCTGGTCGTCCACCACGGAAACCAAATGATAAGCCGCGGGGCGCAGCTGGGGCAGCAGCGTATATAGGGCAGTGCCGCCTGAGACGCAAAGATGCTGAACAGGGAGCGCTGCGCCGTTCTCGGCCCGGAGGCGGCGGGAGAATAAAGCGCTGAGAAAGCGGGCGGTGCCATGCTTTTCCTCCAGGGATGCGGCATAAAACAGGTAGCAGCCCAGCGCCATCCACGCGGGCCGAAAAAGCCCTTTCAGCGCCAGCGCCAGGCTGCAGGCGATCAGCGCCGCGGCGGCTATCCGCCCGAGCAGCAGCAATGCGCGAAATACATGGGGACGGCCAAAGCGCGGCGACAGCAGCGCCAATACCATCCGACCGCCATCCAGCGGCAGTATGGGCAGCAGATTGGCGGCCAGCATGGACAGATTGGAAAGGGCGAACCAGACCATAAAGGGCATAGCGCTGCGCTGAAGCACAAAATAACTGGCCGCCAGGCAGATCGCGTTTACCAGCGGCCCAGCGGCGGCCAGCAGAAAGCCGCTGCGGCCTGTGGCTCCATCGCTGCCGGCGATCTGCATGGCGCCGCCGAAGGGCGTCAGTTCTATTTCGGAAACAGGAAGGCGCAAATGGCAGGCTGCGGCATAGTGCCCGGCTTCATGCAGTGCCAGCGCCAGCACGCAGGCGGCGATCATTATGCCCTGCCCTGCCAGCGTATACAGCAGCAGGATCAAAAGAAAGAGGGGGTGTACGCGCAGCGTAACGCCATGCAAGGTGCAGATCTTCATTGTGCGCCTTCCCGGGCGGCCATAGAGGCGGTGTAATTTACGGCTTTACCGGCCCGCAGCATTTCAAAGGCGAATACCGGCCCGGCCATGCCCAGCAGGGTATTGGGATCCACGCTGTCGCCTTCCTGGACCAAACAGGAATCCAGCCCGTAATACACGGTGGATAAGCCATCCGGATGGAGCACGCGCAGGATAAAGCGTTCCTCATCATCGTGGGCGATCTGGGATACCTCCCCCGATGCGGCGGCAAACACCTGCCCGGCGTTTTCATAAAGCAGAAAAGGCGTATCCTGGCTCCAGGTCTCGGTTGCCGATGCGGCCACCGGGCAGGTTAATTTTGTGCCGTTCTGGCCAAATACCTGGATGCTTTCGGCGACGGTATTGCCAACATAGGTGAGGCGGCCCACATTCTGATCCCATTCGCTTTCCACGGCATGCTGCATCGTTTGGAGGAACCCCTCCGGTCCGCTTTGCCGGATGCCGACCACGGTCAACAGCGCCAATGCGGCGATTGCCGTGTTGCGGGCCAGCCGATCGCCCAGGGAACGATGATTCGATTTACCTGCATCCGCGCGTTCCGCGGGCCCTGCCTGCTCCAACTTTTTGATATTGCTGGACATAAAAAATCACCCCCGTCGGCTTCAGCATATGCCGGGACGGGGGCGATATATGATGGCTTTACAGGCAGCCTTCCTTTTCCAGCGACCGCAGCACCGATTCCAGCGCCAGCCGCCCATGCTCATAGGTCAATCCGCCCTGCCAATAGGCGGTATATGGGGCGCGCATGGGGGCGTCGGCGGAGAGCTCGATGGACGCGCCGCCCACAAAGGTGCCGGCGGCCATGATCACCGGATCCTCGTAGCCCGGCATATCCCAGGGCTCCGGCGTTACAAAGCTGTCCACAGGGGAGGCGGCCTGCACGCCTCGGCACAGGGCGATCAGCCGCTCCGGCGTGCCCATCTGGATGGCCTGGATGATATCGGCCCGGGGCGCGTCATAGGCAGGGGAGGTTTTCATGCCCAGCCGATCAAACACGCGGGCGGTCAGCGCGGCGGTTTTCAGCGCCTGAGCCACGGTATGCGGGGCCATGAACAGTCCCTGATAGAAGGGGCGGTAGGAGGCGGCATAGCTGCCCACCTCCCGGCCGATGCCCGGGGCGGTCAGGCGGGCGGCGATGCGGTCGATACACGCAGATTTACCCACGATATAACCACCGGTGGGAGCCAGGCCGCCGCCAATGTTTTTGATCAGGCTGCCCACCGCCACATCGGCGCCCAGATGGGTGGGTTCCTCATTGCAGACGAAGGCGCCATAGCAGTTATCCACCATGATATAAATATCGGGCCGCAGGGCGTGGATCCTGTCCATCAGCGGCTGCATCCGCCTGGGAGAGATGGCGTCCCGCCAGGCGTAGCCGCGGCTGCGCTGCAGGCTGACGACGCGGGTCTCGGGGCAGATGGCGTTCAGCACGGCATCCATATCGATGCTGCCATCCGCTTGCAGGGGAACGGCGTCAAAGGCGACGCCCATCTCGGACAGCGAGCCGGCGGGCTGCCCATCCCGGCCAATGACGCCCTCCAGTGTATCGTAGGGCATGCCGGTGGCGGCCAACAGATGATCGCCGGGCCGCAGCAGGCCAAACAGGCACATGGAAAGCGCATGGGTGCCGCTGGCGATCTGCGGGCGCACAATGGCGGCCTCCGCGCCAAAAAGATCGGCATATACGCTCTCCAGCGTATCCCTGCCCACATCATCATAGCCGTAGCCATTGGTGGGATTAAAGTGCCGCGCGGCGATCTGATGATCGGCGAAGGAGCGCAGCACCCGGCGAGTGCCCTCCAGGGCGCGGCTGTCGATGGCGGAAAACACAGCGGCGCAGTCGCGCTCGCATTCGGCGATCAAAGCGGGAATATCAATCATGAACGGAATCCTCCAGTATATTCAGAATGGCGCTGCGCGTGCGTTTCATATCCTCCGCGGGCAGCCAGCGGATGCGCTTGTCCCTGCGGAACCAGATCAGCTGCCGGCGGGCATAATTGCGGGTCCCGGTCTTGATCTGTTCCGTCGCTTCCGCAAGGGAAATCCGTCCCTGAAGCGCGGGGATCAGCTCTTTATAGCCCAGGCCCTGCATGCTCTGCATTTCCGGCTTTACGCCGCTTTCCAGCAGCGCCTTCACTTCCTCGGGCAGTCCGGCTTCCATCATCTGATCCACCCGCAGGTTGATGCGCCGATGCAGCTCTGCCCGTGGCCAATCCAGGGCAAACAGATGAAAATCATAGGGGGAATCAGCGGTTTCCGCCGCGCGGTGCTCGGTCATGGTCTTTCCGGTCAGCTGGTGGATTTCCAGCGCCCGGATCACCCGCCGCGTATCGTTGGGATGAAGCCGCGCCGCGGTATCGGGATCGATCCCGGCGAGCAAGCGGTGCATTTCCACCGCGCCCAGCTGCTCCAGCTGGGCCTGCAACGCGGCGCGCACCGCGGGATCACTGGGCAGGCCGCCATAGTCCATGGGACGGCTGAGCCCCTGCAGATAAAGGCCCGTGCCGCCCACCAGCAGGGGAATATGGCCCCGCTCAGCCACCTGCTGGATCACGATCCGGGCGGCGTCCACGTATTCGGCCACAGAGAAGGGAGCGGTGGGTTCCACGAGGTCCAGCAGATGATGGGGCACGGTGGCGCGCTCCATCGGTGTGGGCTTGGCGGTGCCTATATCCATGCGGCGATAGATCTGCATGGAATCCATGCAGAGGATCTCGCAGCCCAGCGCCTGGGCGATTTCCAGGGAGAGGGCGGTTTTGCCGCTGGCTGTGGCTCCGATGATGCCCAGTACAGTGATTTTTTGGGGACTTTGCGCTGTTTGCATATCAGTTCTGTATCCTGTGAAAGCGTTTTTCCAGATCCCGCTGGGTCACCTCGATGATCAGCGGACGGCCATGGGGGCAGGTGGGGGTCACGTTTTCCTGCACCATGCGGCGGACAAGCTCAAAAAGCCCCTCCATGGTGCCGCGCTCCCCGCCCTTGACCGCGTGCTTGCAGGCCATTTGGATGATGCGGTCCGTACGCTTCTGATCGGAGATCTGCCCGCTCTCCGCCAGCTCGTCCAGGGCGTCCCGGAAGCAATCCACGCTGCGGGCCTGTCCCAGCATCATGGGAACGGAGCGCAATTGCACGGTCAGATCGCCGTAATCGTCGGCATCGAAGCCTGCCCTGCGCAGCGCTTCCTGGGATTCCATAAAAACGCCGTATTCCCTGTGGGTCAGCCGGATCATTTCGGGCACCAGCAGCTGCTGGCTGGCGGCGTCACCGGCGCTTTCCCGCATAAACTGTTCATACAGCAGCCGTTCATGCACGGCGTGCTGATCGCACAGCAGCAGACGATCCTGGCATTCCAGCAGGATGTAGGTGTTGAACGCCACGCCGATCAGACGGACCGGCAGTTTATCCAGTTCAGCCTCCATCTGAGAAGCGGCCAGCTGCTCGGCCTGAGGAGCGGGTATCGGCGCCGGCTGCTTGGGGATGGGATCAGGCCGCGGAAGCTCCGGCACTGCTTGATTGGACAAAGGCGCGGCGCTAGCTGCCTCGGGCACCTGAACGGATGACTGGGACCAGGCGTTCGGGATAAACGCTTCCTTTGCAAAGGATTGCTGGCCAACGCCTGTATCCATATGCGCCGTAAATGACGATGCGGAAGGAACGCAGGAAGCGACTTCAGCCTTGCTTGCGTCATAATGTGGAATATTACTGCTGGAAACAGGTATGGAATTAATAGAAGAGGAAGGCTTTTGTGTCGTTTCTGTCGCTTGACCGTCGTTTTTCTGTGCGTAGACCTCTGGTTCCATACGACGGATGGACGCAGGCGGCGTATTGATGTTCTCCGGGAAAAGCGCAGGCGCAGCGCCCAGGGGTTTATCCGCAGAAAGCGCTTCATAGATCAGCGTTTGCACAGCTTCCCGCACGCCGACCTCGTTCAGGAAGCGCACCTCCCATTTGTTGGGATGCACGTTGACATCGGCAGCTTCAAAGGGCATGGTCAGATGCAGCACGCACATGGGGAAGCGGCCGATCATCACCCGCTGACGGCAGGCCTCTTCCAGGGCGTTGGTCAGCAGATTGCTTTTGATCAGACGGCCGTTGAGGATAAAGGATTGATGGGAGCGGTTGCCCCGGGCCAGATCACCCACACCCACAAACCCTTGCAGCACCACACCGTTCATATTTCCTTCTATTTTGTGCAGCTGCTCCAGAGTGGTCAATCCGTATACGCTGAGCACGGCGCTGTCCAGCTTGCCGTCGCCCGCGCTGAAATAAACCGTTTTGCCATCCGCCATATACCGGAAGGAGATTTGCGGATGGGAGAGGATGAACCGCGCCATCAGATCGGAAATATAACCGGTCTCGGTGGCGGGTTTCTTCATAAACTTTCTGCGCACAGGCGCATTATAAAACAGATCCTTGACGGTAAAGCTGGTGCCCTCCGGGCAGGCGGCTTCTTTGATCTCGCCCAGATCGCCGCCGTTGTTCTGTACCGATATGCCGTATTCGGCACCGCGCATGCGCGTGGTACAAGTCACCTTGGCCACCGCGGCGATGGAGGCCAGCGCTTCTCCGCGGAAGCCCAGCGTCTGCACGCCGTACAGATCCTTGGCCTGGCTGATTTTGCTGGTGGCATGGCGGGCAAAAGCCAGCCGGATATCGCTGGGCTGGATTCCGGAGCCGTTATCCACCACCCGGAAGGAGGTCAGCCCGCCGTCCCGGATCTCCACTGTAATGGCGCTGGCGCCTGCATCCATGCTGTTTTCCACCAGCTCTTTAATGGCGGCGGAGGGCCGCTCCACCACCTCGCCCGCGGCGATCTGACCAATCACGTCGCTGGATAGCTGCTTGATATGCGCGATCTGCATGATGCCTCCTTATAGCTTGCGTGCCTTTTCCCGCAGCAGGAAAAGCTTGTTCAGCGCATCCATGGGGGACATGGACAGCACGTCCAGGTTGGACAGCTCCTCGATCAGCTCGGTACGTCCATACTCAAACAGATCCTGCTGCTGGTTTTTCTTTTTGCCTTTTTCCAGTATATTGCGGCCAATGGTGTTCTGGTTGATGTTGTTTGCTTCCAGCCGGGCCTCGATCTCCTGAGCCCGGGCGACCACGGCCCGGGGCACGCCGGCCAGCCGCGCCACATAGACGCCGAAGCTCTTATCCGCGCCGCCCTTGATGATTTTACGGAGGAAAATGACCTCTTCGCCATGCTCCTTAACGGAAATCTGATAGTTCTCCACACCCTCCAGCACGCCTTCCAGCTCGGAAAGCTCATGATAGTGGGTGGCGAACAGCGTTTTTGCGCCGCATTTTTGCGGATCGCAAAGGTATTCAACCGTGGACCAGGCGATGCTCAAGCCGTCAAAGGTGCTGGTGCCGCGGCCAATCTCATCCAGGATCACCAGGGATTTGTTGGTGGCGCTGCGCAGGATATAGGCGGTCTCGCTCATCTCCACCATGAAGGTGCTCTGGCCGCCGGCCAGATCATCGGATGCGCCTACGCGGGTAAAAACGTTATCCACCAGGGAGATATCGGCCTCGCTGGCCGGGACAAAGGAGCCCATGTGCGCCATCAGCACGATCAGCGCCACCTGACGCATATAGGTGCTCTTGCCGGCCATGTTGGGGCCGGTGATGATCTGCATGCGCTTATCGGCAATGTTCATTTCTGTATCATTGGGAACAAACATGCCGTCGCTCAGCGTGCGCTCCACCACAGGATGCCGGCCGTCCTTGATGAGCAGCCTTCCTTCCTCGTTGAGGCTGGGTCGCACATAATTGTTTTCCCGCGCCACCCGGGCCAGGGAAAGCAGCGCGTCCAGTGTCTTGAGCGCCTCTGCCGTGCCCTGCAGCCGCTGCATGGTATCGGATATCTGGCTGCGGACGCCGTAGAACAGCTCCAGCTCCAGCTTGGTGCCCTGCTCCTGGGCGCCGGTGATCTTGCTTTCGATCTGGCGCAGCTCCTCGGTGGTGAAGCGCTCGCTGTTGGCCAGCGTCTGCCGCCGCTGATAGCGCAGGGGAACCATGGAATAATAGGCCTTGGTGACCTCGATGTAATAGCCAAATACCCGGTTATACTGGATGCGCAGGTTCTTGATGCCTGTTTCCTCGCGTTCCTTGGCCTCCAGGTCGCTGAGCCACATTTTGCCCTGGGTGGCGGCGGCACGGTATTCATCCAATTGAGCGTTGTATCCCGGCTTGATGACCGAACCGTCGGTGATCTGCAGCGGCGCGTCGGGGTCGATGGCGTTTTCCAGCAGATCCGCCAGCTCGGGAATGGGATCCAGCGCGCCCAGCGCGGCGCGTACCGGCGCGCAGCTGTCATCAGATAAAAGCGCCTGCAGCAGGGGAACCTGCTTGAGCGACCGCAGAAGCGCCAGACAATCCCGGGCGTTGATGGAATGGTAGGAGACCTTGGACAGGATGCGCTCCATATCGTATACGCCGCGCAGGGCTTCGTTCAGCTTTTCTGAGAGCACATGGCTGTTGTACAGCGCCTCCACGGCGTCCAATCGCCGGCTCATGGCTTCCCGGGAGAGCAGCGGTTGCTCCACCCAGCGGCGCAGCAGACGTCCGCCCATGGCGGTGGCGGTCTTATCCAGCAGCCACAGCAGACTGCCGCGGACGCTGCGGCTGCCCAGGCCTTCGGTAAGCTCCAGGTTGCGCCGGGTGGCGGCGTCCAGCGGCATGGTCTGGTTTTCCGCCAGCACCCGCAGGGCGGTGATGTGGGTCATGGCGTTTTTCTGGGTTTCATCCAGATAGCGCATCAGCGCTCCGGCGGCGTGGGCGGCGGGCAAAAGCGTATTGTCCAGCCCCAGGGCGGTGAGGGAGGTAACGCCAAAGTGGTCGGTGAGCATTTCGGTGGCGTTGGCGCCGCGGAAGGCCGTGGCCGGGCATGCGCCCAGCGGAACCGTGGAAATGGCCCGGATCGCCTCCGGATCGTTGGTGATGATCTCCCGGGGAGCGATAGAGGAGAGCGCGCCCCGCAGCTCCCGTTCCGCCACGGCCAGCTGGCGGCAATAGAATTCGCCGGTGGTGACATCCACATAAGCGACGCCGGCGCGTTTTCCTTCAAAGCATACGGCGGCCAGGAAGCTGTTCTGCCGGTCGTTGAGCGCCGATTGATCGGTGACCGTGCCCGGGGTGACAATGCGGGTGATTTCCCGCTTGACCAGGCCCTTGGCCAGGGCGGGATCCTCCATCTGCTCGCAGATGGCTACCCGGTAGCCCTTTTCGATCAGCCGGTTGATATAGCTGTCCACCGCATGGTAGGGAACGCCGCACATGGGCGCGCGCTCCGGCAGGCCGCAGTCCCGGCCCGTCAGGGTCAGCTCCAGCTCCCGGCTGGCTGTCAGAGCGTCGTCAAAAAACATCTCGTAAAAATCACCGAGACGGTAAAACAGCAATTCATCGGGATGCTGCTCTTTGATCAGCAGGTATTGCTGCATCATGGGGGTGACGCTGCCGATTGCCGGTCTTGCCATGATCTTGTCTCCTTTGTGTTCTGTATCAGCTCTGGCCGCAGCCGCCGCATTCCGCGCAGTTCCCACGGCAGGAGCACTGCACATCAGGCTCCACCACGCTGCGCAATACGTCATTGACTCCCTGCATCAGGGCGTCAAATTCATCCCTTGCCTGCCGCATGGCGGCGTAGGCCGGGATAGCGTGCATCTGCTCGCAGATCTCATCGAGCTCGCGGGTCAGCGCGCCGATTTTGTCAAAATCCTTGTCATCCTTCAGGATTTCATCCTCCAGCAGCTTCTGCTTGCCGGCGTACTGCGCCACAAAGCCTGTCAGCTGCGGATTCTTCTGCCCTTCAGCCTCCGCCTGCTTTACGGCGGCAAATTCCGGGCTGCCTGCGATCAAACGCCCCAGCTCTTCTATTTTGTCGTATATTTCACGGCTCATATGGAACATACTCAATCCTCCTTTTCCCCGCGAAGGGTGTTGCTGCCTGCGCCGGTGATGCGGACATTTACGAACGTGCCAGCGTCGTCCTTGCTGCCGTCGAAGTTCACGTTGATGTTGCGGCCGCTCTTGCCGGTCAGCTGCGCCGCGCGGCGGCGGGAAGCGCCCTCCACCAGCACGCGGACGGTTTGCCCCTTCATGGAGGCCAAAACCTCGCCTGTGATGCGCTCCTGGGCGGCGATCAGCCGCTCGATGCGCTCCGATGCCACGGCGGGATCGATACGGCCCGGCATATCGGCGGCGCGGGTGCCCTTGCGGGGACTGTAAATAAAGGTGTAGGCGCTGTCATAGCGCACCTCCTCCACCAGCGAAACGGTATCCATAAATTCCTGCTCGGTTTCGCCGGGAAAGGCCACGATCAAATCGGTGGTCAGGCCGATATCCGGCATGGCGGAGCGCAGCGCCGCCACCCGCTGCAGATAGTGCTCCCGGGTATAACGGCGGTTCATATCGTGCAGGATCCGGTTGCTGCCGGACTGAACGGGCAGATGAAGATGCGGCGCGATCACCGGGTTGTGGGCCATCTCGTCGATCAGCGCATCGGAGAGATCCTTGGGATGGCTGGTCATGAACCGCAGACGCTCGATGCCGGTCTGGCTGACCCGGTGCAGCAGCTGCGCAAAGGAAACGCCCTCATCGCTGTCCAGTCCGTAGCTGTTTACATTCTGGCCAAGCAGCATGATCTCTTTGACGCCGGACGCCACCAGGCCTTCCGCCTCGCGGACGATATCATCGGCCAGACGGCTGCGCTCCCGGCCGCGGACGTAGGGCACGATGCAGTAGGAGCAGTAATTGTTGCACCCGTACATCACCGTGATATAAGCCTTGATGGCGCTTTCGCGGTGCACGGGCAGGCCCTCGGGCACGGTGCTGGCTTCGCTGTCCACCCGGACCACCCGATCCTTGTTTTCCACCGCTTCCAGCAGATATTCCGGCAAACGGTACAGATTGCCCGTGCCGAAGGCCAGATCGATGAAGGGATACTGCTTTAATATTTTCTGCGCCATTTCGGCCTGCTGGATCATGCAGCCGCAAACGCCGATCAGCATTTCCGGGCGCTCCTTCTTGACCTCCTTCAGCCAGGTGACGTTGCCCAGCGCTTTGCGCTCGGCGTTATCCCGGATGCAGCAGGTGTTGTGCAGCACCAGATCGGCCTGGGTGCGGTCCGCGGACTCGGTCAGCCCCATTTCCTCCAGCATGCCCGCCAGCTTTTCGCTGTCATGAGCGTTCATCTGGCAGCCATAGGTGACGATATAGTATGTGCGCGGCCGATCGGGATGAAAGCGCACCTGACGGGCAAAATCCCGCTGCCGGGCGATTTCCTCCGATGGGATCCGCTTGATCTCTTCACGCATGGAGCGTTTCCTCCTCGTTTACTGAAAGCGATACGCCGGTGCCGCCGCAATGGGGACAGGGCGGATCCGCCAAGGGGGACAGCGGCGGCTGCTCCCGATGCCGGGTGATTTCCATGATGCCCAGGGGCGTAATATCGTGCACGGTGGTTTTTACCGGGTCATGCAGCAGGGCCTCCCGCATGGCGGCAAGAAGCCGTTCCCGGGCTTCATCGGAATCCATATCGATAAAATCGATCAGGATCATGCCGCCGATGCCGCGCAGGCGAAGGAGCCGGGCGATTTCGCCAACCGCTTCCGTGTTGATCTTCTCGGCGGTGCGGGCAATATCCTTGCCGCCCGCCGCCATGGCGCTGTTCACGTCGATCACCGTCATGGCTTCGCAGGGGTCGATGACCAGCGTGGCCCCGCTTTTGAGCAGCACCGTTCGCCGCAGGGATTTTTCCAGCTTGGCGCGCACGTTATGCAGCAGCATGGGCTGCTCGCAGACGCGCACAGGACAGGGGATATCATGGGGCAGCGATTCCGGCGCGTTGGTCAGGATAGATTCCAGCCGATCGTTTTCCTGCGCGATCAGCTTTTCCACCGGACCGTCTCCATCCTGCAGCAGCGCGGCGTCGCTGGTCTGCTGGAAGGCGGATTGGACCCGCTGCCATTTTTTCTCCAGACCTTGCAGCTCGTCCGCCAACTGAGCTACCGGGGCATTGACCGCGGCGGAGCGCAGGATAATGCCGCCGCATCGCGGCTGGATGGCCTTTCCTTTTTCGATCAGAGCGGCTTTTTCCGACGCATCCTGGACGCGGGACGAAACGCGGACGCCGCTGCCCAGGGGCAAAAAGACAAGCCGCATCCCGGCCAGGGTGATATCCCGGGTCAACAGCGCTTTTTTCTGTCCCACAGGGGGACGCTTGATCTGGACAAGCACGCGATTCCCGGACGGAGGACATTTTTGGCCGAATGTCATGGGCAAAAATCCTGCCTGTCCGCCGGGCAGACGGACAAAAACGGAGCTGATCCCTTTGGCTGCGCGGTCTGTAACGGCAGCGTAAATCTGGCCTTCCCGCGGCCCGGACGGATCCTCCGCACCGATATAGGCGTACAGTTTGCCGTCTTTAAGCAGGGCGGCCTCCAGACCTCGGGCGTTTTTTTCTGCGATCAAAACGCTCATAGCAGCTCCAGCGGCGTAAAATCGCGGCCCAAAAGCTGGGTGCGCACACAGAGCGCCCGCGGGCGCGCCTCCAGCCCGGCCTCGGCGGAGAGGGCGTCCAGCAGCAGCTCCGGCTTGCAGGTGGCGGCCTCGCAAAGCGCCAACGTGCAGGAGAGCTGATGATCGCCCGTCACCTGCAGATCGTAGATCATGGGACGGATATCGGTCAGCTTTTCGCCGCTTTTGGTTTTGCGCAGGGCCATGATGCTGTCCTTGGCCATGAAAGACGGGACAGCCGCCAGCAGCGGCGCTGCGCCTTCCGGAATCGTGATCTGATAAGAAGCGGCAAACAGCAGGGCCATGGGCGCCGGGTGCCGGTCATCCACCGCCCGTACCGCCACGCATGGAAGCTCCGGAGGCAGCGCGGCGCGCAGCTTTTCCTTAAACTCCGTTTCGCTGATCTCCTCGGACAGGGAAACCTCCATGATTTCCCTGCGGCCCGATGTACCCACGGGGAGCGGAGCGGCAAAATTGAGCAGCAGGTGGGGATTGAAGCCCTTGGAGAAGGCGATGGGCACGCCGCTGCGGCGCAGGGCGCGCTGCATGGCGCGCATCAGATCCAGATGCCCCACGTGGCGCACCCGATCGGTCTTTTCGAATATTACCAGCATCTTCATCGGTCGACGCACACTCCCTCAAAACGCTTCAGGCCGCAGCCCTGGCAGCCCTTGCGGCAGTCCGGTGTGACCTCGCCCCGCTGCGCCCGCTGCCACTCGCGCCACAGGAAGGCGCGGGTTACGCCGGCGTCGATGAAATCCCAGGGCAGCAGCTCCTTTTCGCCGCGCTCCCGGTTGGCGTAGAACTTCGGATCAATGCCGCAGTCCTCAAAGGCTTTCATCCAGCCATCGTAATTGAGAAACTCGGTCCAGCCGTCCATGCGGCAGCCGTTTTTCCAGGCGGCGTACAGCACGTCTCCCATACGGCGGTCGCCCCGGGCAAAGGTGGCCTCCAGCATGCTCAATTCGGGCTCGTGCCAGTTGAAGTTGACGCCCTTTACCTGGCGCAGGATATCGCCCAGCTTGGCCTGCTTCTCCCGAATGGTGGGCAGATCGTCCTGCCCCTGCCACTGGAAAGGCGTGAAGGGCTTGGGCACAAAGGTGGAGGCGCTGCAGGTGACGCGCAGCCCTTTGGCGCGCATGCCGCGGGGTACGGTGAAATAGGCGTTGATCACGTCCTGGGCCAGATGGCCGATGCCCGCGAGATCCTCGTCGGTTTCGGTGGGCAGGCCGATCATAAAGTAAAGCTTTACCGTGCTCCAGCCGCTGGTAAAGGCGTCGGTTACCGCGCGGATCAGATCCTCCTCGGTAACGCCCTTGTTGATCACGTCGCGCATGCGCTGGGTGCCGGCCTCGGGGGCCAGGGTCAGGCCGGATTTGCGCACCTTTTGGGCTTCCTCCAGCGATTGCTTGACGATGCTGTCAATGCGCATCGAAGGCAGGGAAACGCTGATCTTGCGCTCGCCATAGCGTTCGGTCAGGGCGCATACCAGCTCGGTCAGGTGAGTGTAATCGCCGCTGGATAGGGAAGACAGGGACATTTCCTCATAGCCGGTGGCGTTTTCCAGCTGCTCGGCCTGGCGCAGAAGCGTCTCCACGCTGCGCTCCCGCACGGGGCGGTACAGCATGCCCGCCTGACAGAAGCGGCAGCCCTTGGTGCAGCCGCGCATGATCTCCAGCACGATGCGGTCATGAATGGCCTCGGTATAGGGAACCACGAAGGCCTCCGGATAGGCGGCTGAATCCAAATCCAGCAGTACGCGCCTGCGCACGGTGGCGGGAGCGGCGGGATCGGTGGGGGCGAAGCTGGCCAGGGTGCCGTCGGCATTGTAGGAGGGCTTATAGAAAGCGGGCACATATACGCCTTCTATTTTTGCCAGTGCACGCAGGGTATCCAGACGGCTGCAGCCGGCCTTTTTGCAGGCGCGCATGCACGCGATGACCTCCACCATCATTTCCTCGCCGTCACCGATCTGGAATACATCCACGAAGGGGGCCAGGGGCTCGGGATTGTAGGCGCAGGGGCCGCCGGCCATGATGATGGGGCCGTCGGTGCGATCCTTGGAAAACAGCGGGATATCGGACAGATCCAGCATCTCCAGCACGTTGGTATAGCACATTTCATATTGCAGGGTGAAGCCTACGATATCAAAATTGCGCAGCGGCGTGCGGGATTCCAGGGAAAACAGCGGCAGGTTTTCGGCACGCATGGCGTCCGCCATATCGGGCCAGGGCGTAAATACGCGCTCACACAGCGCCCAGGGCTGCCGGTTGATAATATCGTAAAGGATCTTGATGCCCAGATGGGACATGCCTACCTCGTAGGAATCGGGAAAACAAAAGGCAAACGTGATTTCCGCCTGATCAAAGGGCTTCGCCACTGCGTTCATTTCGCCGCCCGTATAGCGCGAGGGCTTGAGCACCGTGTCCAGCAGCTTTTCCAGGCGATCTGCCGAAAATTCCTTCACTGGATTTCCTCCAAGCATAATACTTCAGTTTTTTATGATACCATATCGCACAGGTTTTGTCCATGTTCAGGATCGATTTTTTCTTGTGGATGTGTTACGTTTTTGTAATAACTGGACCACAAGATGTGGTATAAGTCCGTTTTTGAGAAAGAAAAACATGTAAAAATTGCGTCCGATATTGACAATGGCAAATATGGGATGTAAAATAACTGATTGTAAGTGGATCCTGGACAGGAGGAAGGTTTATGGCCAAGTCTATGCTTTTGATTCCCGTACTTGAAGATGAAGGCAGCCAGCCCCTTTATGTGGAGGGCGTGCATACGCCGGACGAGCTGGCCCGCGCCAGCGGCGTATGGATCGGCGCCGCCGGCTCGGCAATGCTGCCCGTTGGATTGTATCATATGAGCGATATGCCGCGCTGGCTCTGGTTCGCCGTGGAAAACGGGCTGGTGCAGCTGGAAAACGACAATGTTTCCTATTCTCTGCATGGCGGCGATTGCTGCATGCTGCCGCCGAGCACCGCCGGCGTTACCGTTACGGCGAGCCAGGAAGCCCGGGTACTGTGGATGACGGTGGACGGCGTGCTGAGCAACAACTTTTTGCAGCGGATGGGCGCGCTGCCGCATCGGGTCATGAAGCAAGGCGCGCTGCCTTCCCAGCTGACGCTGAGCCGCCATATCGTGCAGGCGGTGGTGCGCATTTCCGCTGCCCAGGACGCCTCCAGCGCGCAGCTGCAGCAGCTGTTGTGGGCTATGCTGGCCTCCCATTCCGGACAGCCCGTGGCCATGGATGCCGTGCTCTCCCATGAGATCGCCCGCGTGGTGGACGCCATGCGGAAAAACCAGTATCGAGACAGCTTTTCCCTGGCGGAGATGGCTTCCATCAGCCGCATGCCGGTGGAGACCTTCCGCAAGCGCTTCGTCTCCGAGGTGGGCATGCCGCCCCAGAGCTATCAGCTGTTCTGCAAAATGGAGCGCGCCAAAACGCTGCTCAAAAACGGCTCCACCGTGCGCCAGGCAGGCGTGGAGGTGGGCATGAGCGATCCCTACCATTTTTCCAAAACCTTTAAGAACATTGTGGGCATGAGCCCCTCTGCCTACAGCAAGACGGCGCAGAAGTAAAATGCCTGCGCTGATGGATAAGCCCCGGGCCTACCGTCTGCCCGCCCTGCAGCTGGCCTTTATCGGGGACACGGTCTGCGATCTGCTGACCCGCACGGAGCTGATGTTTACCAGCCGTCCCGTGGGGGAGATGCACGCCCGCGCGGCTTCGGTGGTCAATGCCCGGGCCCAGGCCGCCCAGCTGGACCGAATTGCTCACCTGCTGGGGGACGAAGAGCGGGAGATTGTGCTTCGGGCCCGCAATGCCCATCCGGGGCATACCATCCCACAGGCGGCCAGCCGGGAACAATATATGAAAGCAACCGCTTTTGAAGCGCTGATGGGATACCTGTATCTGACAGGACAGATGCGGCGCGCTCAGGAGCTCTACCATCTCAGCAGAATCAAGGAGTAAGCCATGCCTGAAAAAAAACTGCATGTGGAATTGATCGCTCATACGCCCCTGCCCGAGCAGGTCTGCGCGCTGGGCGCCAAATTGTGTTATGCCAAAGCTGACGTTGCGGCCCTGCGGGAGCGCGTATCCGCCCAGGACCAAAGCCTTTTCCTGGAGCGCATCATGGATTCCGGCCATCTTTCCGTGCTGGAGCATGCGACGTTTTCCTTTGCGGTGGAGGGTGTCAGCCGCGTGCTGCTGGCCCAGCTGACCAGGCACCGTATCGCCTCCTTTAGCGTGCAGAGCCAGCGGTATGTATCGCTGGCGGAAAACTTTTCCTATATTATTCCGCCAGCCATCAAGGCGCTGGGCGATGAGGCGGTTTCCAGGTATGAAGCGCAGATGGCGCAGATGCAGGAATGGTATGTGCAATGGCAGCAGGAGCTGGGCGCAAAGGGGGAAAGCAGCAATGAGGACGCGCGCTTTGTGCTGCCCAACGCCTGTGAGACCCGGCTGATTGTGACCATGAACGCCCGGGAGCTGATGCACTTCTTTGAGCTGCGCTGCTGCAATCGCGCCCAGTGGGAGATCCGAGCGCTGGCGGAGGAAATGCTGCGCCTTTGCCGCCAGGCCGCACCGGTGCTGTTTGCAAACGCGGGGCCCGGGTGCGTGCGCGGCGCCTGCCCGGAGGGAAGCAAATCCTGCGGCAAGGCCGCGGACGTACGTGAAAAGTATAAAAATCTGTAAAACAAGAAAGGGAATACAATGCCGTATTACGATGATTTTGGGAAAAAGAAAATGACCCGCAAGGATCATCTGCGCCAGGATGCCAACAAGCCCGACGAGGGCAGAGATTATCGCGGTTATAAGGAAAAGGGCCGCGGCAAGCCGGAGCCCCAGGGCTTCCGCCGGGACAATCGCAGCGGGTTCAGCGGCAATGGACGCTTTGAAAAGCGCTTTGACGACAGGGGAAAGGGAAACCGCTTCCACGATCGCCCGGCGCCTCAGCCCGAGCGTCGTCCGCTGCCGCCGCCGAGACCTGCCGAGCCGCGGGAAGAGGAGGCGCCGGAGAATCTGCTGACCGGACGCAATCCCATCCGCGAGGCCCTGAAATCCGGCCGCGATATCGAGAAGCTGCTGGTGGCCAAGGGCGACCTGTCCGGTACCGCCCAGCAGATCGTCGCCATGGCCCATGAGGCCCATGTGCCGGTGCAGATGGTGGAACGCATCCGCCTGGATGAGCTGGCCAAGAACCACCAGGGAATGATCGCCTTTGCCTCCGCCTATCAGTATGCCGATGTGGATGATATGCTGGAGCTGGCGCAGGAGCGCGGCGAGGATCCCTTCCTGATCATTCTGGACGGCGTTACCGATCCCCATAACCTGGGCGCTGTGATCCGCACCGCCGCGGCGGTGGGCGCCCATGGCGTCATCGTGCCGGAGCGCCGCGCCGTGGGCCTGACCCCGGCGGCCGTCAAGGCGTCCGCCGGCGGCATCGAGCATATCAAGGTGGCGCGGGTCACCAATCTGACCAATGAGATCAAGCGCCTCAAGAGCAAAGGCATCTGGCTGTATGGCGCTGATATGCAGGGGGAAAACTTCCGCCGGGTGGATTATTCCGGTCCCTGCGCGCTGGTGATCGGCTCGGAAGGGGATGGCGTCAGCCGCCTGGTGCTGGAGCAGTGTGATCATGTGGTTTCCATCCCCATGCGGAATCCTGCAATGGAATCGCTCAACGCCTCCGTTGCGGCCGGCATCCTGATGTATGCGGCGGCTGCCTGCCGCGAATAAAGCGCCAAGGAGCAAAGCATGTCCGAAACCTTTGACGAGCGCTACGAAAAATATCTTCAAATGAACGATGACGACGTGGCGCTGCTGGCACAGCAGGGGGACGGCGACGCGCTGGAGTACCTGCTGGACAAGTATAAAAACTTTGTCCGCGCCCGGGCCAGAAGCTATTTTCTGGTGGGGGCAGATCATGAGGATATCGTGCAGGAGGGCATGATCGGGCTGTACAAGTCCATCCGGGATTTTAAGCCCGATAAGCAGTCCTCCTTCCGCGCCTTTGCGGAGCTGTGCGTCAAGCGCCAGATCATTACCGCCATCAAAACGGCCACCCGGCAGAAGCACGTGCCGCTCAACAGCTACGTATCGCTGAACAAGCCGCTCTATGGCGAGGAATCCGACCGCACGCTGCTTGATGTGATCGAAGGCAGGGTCACGAATCCGGAGGAGCTTTTTATCGGACAGGAGGATATCTCCAACATCCAGGAGCAGATCGGCACCGTGCTTTCCGATCTGGAAAAGCAGGTGCTGGGCGCATTCCTGGACGGGAAAAGCTATCAGGAAATCGCCGAAATGCTGGGCCGACACGTCAAATCCATCGATAACGCCCTGCAGCGCGTAAAGCGCAAGCTGATGCATTTTCTGGAGGAGAAGCGCAGCGAGGAGCAATAAATCTGCGCAATCTTTTGAAAAAATCAGATTAGTGGTTGACATTTTTTCCATTAGCGGGTAAAATATATGCGTTTGGTTGTTCATCAAACGCATTGTGCGGGTGTAGTTCAATGGTAGAACTTCAGCTTCCCAAGCTGACCACGTGGGTTCGATTCCCATCACCCGCTCCATTCGCCGGGCAAGCACCGGCAGTAAAAGTGTTCTTGAACATCGGAGGAGGAGATTCCAATGGCCAAGCAAAAGTTTGAGCGCACCAAGCCTCACGTAAACATTGGTACCATCGGTCACGTTGACCATGGCAAGACCACCCTGACCGCCGCCATCACCATGGTGCTGTCCAGCGAGGGCAAGGCCCAGAAGATGCGCTATGACGAAATCGACAAGGCGCCCGAAGAGCGCGCCCGTGGTATCACCATCAACACCGCTCACGTTGAGTATGAGACCGAGAAGCGTCACTATGCTCACGTG
>CADAHU010000008.1 GCA_902787835.1 uncultured Eubacteriales bacterium | reverse complement strand
CATGAGCGACGCGGAATGGGGCCTTACCCCCTCCCTGAACCGCGCCTGCCCGCAAAACCTGGGGCTGGAAAAGATGATCCTGCGCTCCTTCCAGAAATACGGCTACGCGGAATTGCAGAATTGCTCCTCCTTCTGGGAGATCGTGGCCATGGGGCAGCAGTTTGGCCTGCCCACCCGTCTGCTGGACTGGACCTATTCCCCCCTGGTGGCGGCGCACTTTGCCACCGAGGACGTATCTGCCTATGACCGGGACGGCGTGATCTGGTGCGTGGATATTGAGGATGTGAACGCCCGTCTGCCGGAGCCGCTGCGCAGTCGGCTGGATTCGATGAAGGGCGTGATCTTCTCCCGGGATATCCTGGATGAGATCGTGCCGAATTTCGACTCCCTGCAGGCTTTTTCCAGCGCGCCCTTCGCCCTGTTTTTCGAGCCCGCCTCCACGGTAAACCGCATCGCCAATCAATACGCGCTGTTCTCCGTGGTATCCGATCCTGCGGTCACCCTGCTGGATCTGCCGGAAAGCGACCGCTTCACCCGGCTGATCATCGACCGCCAGGCCAAGCTGGAGATCCGCGATAAGCTGGATTACATCAACATTTCCGAGCGCATGATCTACCCCGGCCTGGACGGCATCTGCAAATGGATCGCCCGCCGCTACGCGCCTCTGGGGCCGATCTATAACGCGCCGCGGGAAAAGGAAGATCACCCCTGAAGCCAGGCCGCTCCTTCTCTTCCGGCATCCGCCGCCGCACTCGGGAAACCGATTTATTCACCCGCAGCAAATTTGCAATTGACAATCGGAGCGGATTCGCATATAATAGAATGCGCTGTGAAAAGCATGCGGCCGTGGCGGAATCGGCATACGCGCACGTTTGAGGGGCGTGTGGGGAGACCCGTACGGGTTCAAGTCCCGTCGGCCGCACCAGCAAAACCTGGTCTTTTGACCGGGTTTTTGTATTTTGCAAGAGACTTGAACAGAGCGGCAGTGAATGACAGCCCAGTGGGCTGTCAGAGCCGCGAACGGGCTTCGCCCGCAGGCGAAGTCAAGTCCCGTCGGCCGCACCAGCAAAAGTCCAGGAATTTCAACGATTTCTGGGCTTTTTTGTTTGCAGATACCCTTGCCCATACCCCAACCAGCTACAGAGCGCGGATGTATGCTTCCATCCTGTCAGCGCTGTTTTTCATCATAGTTTTACTGACATGGGCTTCGATTTCAGCTGACCGAC
Organism: uncultured Eubacteriales bacterium; assembly: GCA_902787835.1. Classification (GTDB taxonomy): domain Bacteria; phylum Bacillota; class Clostridia; order Christensenellales; family Aristaeellaceae; genus SFMI01. Next base: position 40,490 of record CADAHU010000008.1, on the reverse strand, counting down.
AACACATGCAGCGTTCTCCATTTCCTCCCGTTCAAAACATCTTCTCAATTCTGGTCAAAAAATTTCCATTTGTTGCAGGAATTGGAGCGGCGCTGTCGAAACATATAAACAGAGAAACAAGAGACGCGCAGCACAGGCATCGTATATATGAAAGGAGATCCATCCTATGAAGACCACGATAACCGCGAAGAACATGGTTGTTACACCGGGTATCACCAACCGCATCATGAAGAAAACCGCCACGATGGAGAAATACCTGCGCCCGGATACCGAGATGTACGTGCGTATGCGCAAGGAGCGCAACCAGCGCATCGTGGAGATCACCGTGCCCATCGACGGCGTAACCCTGCGCGCCGAGGCCGCCAGCGAGGATAACCTGTTCATGAGCATCGACAGAGCGCTGGCCAAGCTGGAAAAGCAGATCCTTCGCCACCGCACCAAGCTGGAAAAGCGCCTGCGCTCCGATATCCCCGTGGAGGAGCCGGAATTCATCGAGGAGACGCCCTCCGAGGATGAGCGCAAGGTTGTCCGCATCAAGACCTATACCACCCGCCCCATGCACGTGGAGGACGCCATCATGCAGATGGAGCTGCTGGGCCACAGCTTCTACGTGTTCATCAATATAGAAACCGATCAGACGAACGTTCTGTATCTGCGCAAAGACGGAAACCTGGGTCTGCTGGAGCCCGAGTTCTGATCCGTTAATCAAGCAGGACGGGAAGAAAAAACGCCTGCCAAGCCGTTATGCCGGATTAAACCATCCAGTTTCTCTTTTTCATCCCCGTCTCCGCATCCGGCCGACCGTCCTGCTGTCTGTTTTTCTTGGGGCTGTATACGCACAGCCCCTTTTCCATGCGCAATTTTATGGTATAATAAGAAGGACAGCGATGGCTGCCCATGTATCATCAAATCAAACGGAGTGACAGACGCCATGCGTATGAGACTGCTTTTCCTTGTCCTGCTGCTGCTATCCCTGTGCGCCGCGGCCCAGGCCGACATACTAATCAGCGAGATCGGCCCCTCCAACCGCTGCGCCTATATCGAGGCGAACGGCGATACCCCGGACTGGGTGGAGCTGTATAACGACGGCGCGGAGGATATCAGCCTGGAGGGCTGGCGGCTGAGCGACAAGGCGGACGGCAGCAAGGCGCTGACGCTGAATGGTTTGACCGTACCGGCAGGCGGCTGCACCCTGATCCCCCTTCCGGGGAGCGCCGGCATCAGCCTGAGCGCCTCCGGCGAGACTGTTTATCTGTTTGAAGGGGATGCGCTGCGGCAATCGGTGGCCTTTCCGGCGCTGGATCAGGATGTGAGCTATGCCCTGCTGGATGGCGGATATGCCCCCACCTGGCTGCCCACCCCCGGCACGGAAAACCTTCGTCTCGGTGAGGATGAATGCTATCAGCCGCAGCCCGGCCCCAGGATCAGCGAGGCGCTGACCTCCGCCGCGCCCTTTAAGGCATCGGAAGGCCATGATTTTCTGGAGCTGTGGAACAGCGGGAGCAAGACGGTCAACATGGCCGGCTGGCGCATTTGCCTGGGCATGGGCGGCAGCAAGAGCTATACCATCCCCAAGCTGTCCATGGAAAAGAACCAGTATTACGGCATCTATTGCGCCGAATATGACGCGCGATCCACCGTGACCGGCTTCAAGCTGCCCGCCCAGGGCACGCTGATCAGCCTGTGGCGCGCCGACGGCACCCTGGCGGATTTTATCCGTCTCCCCCATCAATACGCCAATATATCCTATGGTCTGAGCAGGGACGGCAGCGCCCTGGGGTATCTTCCCGCCGCCAGCTATGGCCGCAGGAATGCCGAGCAGGTCTATGGCGGCCGCGCTGAGACGCCTGCCTTCTCCCTGGAAGGCGGCGTTTATCGGGAGGACAGCGTCACCGTGAGCATCTCCTGCCCGCCGGGCGCGGAGATCCGCTATACCACCAACGGCGATACGCCCACCGCCAAATCAATGCTGTACACCGGTCCCCTGACCCTGACCAAGACCACGGCGCTGCGGGCGGCGGCCTTTATGCCCGGCCTGCTGCGCAGCGAGGATATTGCCGCCACCTATGTGCTGGGGTTGGACGCCGATTTTCCGGTAATCAGCCTGATCATTGACCGGGACTACCTGTATGATCAGCAGAATGGCCTGATCTCCGGTAAAACCGGCGATACGCCCAATTACAAGCTGGACTGGGAGTATCCGGTGAACTTTGAATACATGGACGACGCGGGCAGCCTGCTGATCAGCCAGCGCTGTGGCTTTGCGGTGCAGGGCGATTCCACCCGCGGGCAAAAGCAAAAGGGCTTTAAGCTGGTGGCCCGCAAATCCTATGGGACCAGCGATACCTTTGATTTCAACCCCTTTGATGACCGCAGCTTTACCAGCTATAAATCCTTTAACCTGCGGGCGGCGGGCAGCGAGGGCACGGTCAATCCCCGCTTCCGGGACGCCAGCATGTCCACCCTGGCGGAAGGAACAGAGCTTCTGTATTCCGCGGCCCAGCCTGCGCTGGTTTACCTGAACGGCGAAATCTATGGGCACTATAACCTGCGGGAGCGCATCAACAAATACTTTATCGCCCAGCACACAGGCATCACCGATCCCGATCTGATCGACCGGATCGATTTGCTCTCGGAGATGGGCAACTGGGTGCGCAGCGGCAGCAACGCCGATTATTACGCCCTGAGCCGGTTCATGAAAACCAACGATCTGAACGTGCCGGAAAACCTGCAGTATGTGCTGGACCGGATGAACGTGCAGAGCTATTTTGAGTATATCTCCTTTATGATGTGCACCGGCAACCGGGACCTGAGCAACAGCCGGTTCTATCGCGTACCCGGCGGAAAATGGAGCTGGGTAGTTTACGATATGGACCGGGGCATGGAGCAGGTGGATAACATCGCCGCCTTCTGGCTGTATACCCTGGATATCAACCACGAATTGGAGCTGCTGACCGATCATGTGCCCTTCGCCGCCCTGATGCGCGTGCCCGCCATGCGGGAGCAGTTCTTTACCACGCTGGGCAATATCCTGTACACACGCTTCAACACCGCTCGCCTGCTGGAGGTGATCGATGCTTGGCACGATCGGCTGCTGCCGCTGATGCCCTATCAGCTGAAACGCTGGGCACCCAGCGAAACCATGCATTATTGGGAAAGCCTGGTAAATGACATGCGCCGCTGCGCCCGGCAGCGGCCCGGCCTGGTGGTGGAATATGCCCAGCGGTATTTCCACCTTTCCGATGAAGAAGTGCAGCGGTACTTTGGCAATTTCCTGTCGCTGCAGGCGCAGTAAGCTCACACAAAAAGCCCTTCCTTTCTGACGGCCAGAAGGGAAGGGCTTTATTTATTGTTATCCCATGCGTTTGATTTCCGTATAGCAGAGCAGGAAGGGCGCGGCACCCTTCGCGTCGTTGCTGACGATGGGCTCGGAGATGTAATACGCATAGCTGCCGTCGCGGCGGCGGTTATCCTCCGGGCCGAGGCCGGCCACCAGGCAGATGCTGTCCAACTGCAGCTGCCCATTCTCAAAGGTCAGGCACCGGTTCACGATGCCGTCAAAGGTCTTTTTCCCCTGCTCAGCGAAGGAGGCATCCAGCACGCCCAGGCGCGCTCCCTTGAGCATGGCATAGGCGATCATGCTGCTGCCGCTGCTCTCCAGATAGTTGCCTTCCCGGCCGCCCTGATCCACCACCTGATAGTACATACCGGTTTGCGGATCGGCAAATCGGCGCACGTCGGCCATCAGCTGCGCAAAGGTGGACGCCAGCTCCCGGCGCTCTTCCCCCTCCGGCAGGATGCCCACCAGATCGGCCAGCGCCACGGAGAACCAGCCGGTGGCGCGGAGCCAGAAGCTTTGGGAGCAGCCGGTCACGGGATCGGCCCAGAAGGCCTGGCGCGAAGCATCATACCCATGATAATAGAGGCCCGTCTTTTCATCGCGCATACGCAGGCGGATCGTACGCACCTGGCGGGTCACATCGCTGTAATCCTGTGAGCCGAAGTGCTTTTGATACAGCGCGGCAAAGGGCAGCGCCATGTAAGCCCCATCCAGCCATACCTGGTTGGGATAAATCCCCTTGTGCCAATAATTTCCTTCCTCCGTGCGGGGCTGTGCGTCCAGCTGACGCATCAGGAATTCCGCCGCCAGGCGGTATTTTTCCTTGCCGGTGTCCCGGTACAGATCAAAAAGCACCCGTCCTTCATTGATATCATCCAGGCTGTGCTTCTCCGGCTTGAAGGATTTGATGCTGCCGTCGTCGTTTACAAAGGAATCGATCATCATCTCCGCAAAATCGGAGTACCGGCTGTCCCCGGAAATTTCTCCCAGGGAAAGCAGGGCGGTGATCATGCAGCCATCGATATAATTCCAATCGGTGGGCTTCCCCGCGCGGAGCTTTTCAATATTCCATACCGTGCGCTCCGGGGTGGAATTCTGGATCAGATTCAAGGCGTAGCGGTCAATTTTCTCATTTAACGTCATAGGCTCGGCGATCCTTCCTTGGGCTGTTTTCCCGATGATAAACGCATCGGGAAGGAGACGATCCCCTTCCCGATGCGAAAGTGCGTTGGATTATTCCTTGACGGCGCCGATGTTGATGCCCTTCACGAAGTACTTCTGCAGGAAGGGATACAGCACCATAAAGGGCAGGATGGCGGTGATGACGCAGGCGTTGCGGATGGTATTCTCCGTGGCGCCGCCCACAGCTTCGGGCAGGTCGGAGGACTGCATCATATCGCGCAGCTTCATCTGGAAGTTGTACAGGTTGCGATCGGTGATGTACAGCTTGAAGTTGGTGTAATCGTTCCAATACGCCACGGCGAACATCAGGCCGATGGAGGCCAGAGCAGCCTTGGACAGGGGCAGCGCAATGCGCCAGAAGGCGCCCATGGGCGTGCAGCCGTCCAGATCGGCAGACTCGAACAGCGACTTGGGAATACCCTCAAAGAAGTTGCGCATCAGCACCAGGTTATACACGTTGATGGCGGGCAGCAGGATGGGACCCAGGGGGTTATCCGTCAGGCCGATGGCGCGCATGACCAGGTAGCTGGGGATCATGCCGCCGGAGAAGATCATGGTGACCAGCAGCATGTTCGCGAAGAAGGTGCGGAAGGGCATCTCCCACTGGATGAGCACGTAAGCGCCCATGGTGGAGAGCAGCAGGCCCAGGAAGGTGCCGGACACCGTGGTGTAGACGCTGACCCACAGGGGCTGCAGCAGCGACTTGTTGGTGAAGATGGATTTGTAACCATCCAGACCGAACTTGGTGGGGATCAGCTTCATGCCGTAGCCGGCGGTCAGATCCAGAGAGTCAACAAGCACCTTCCAGATGGGCACCAGGATGATCAGGCACACAATAACAAAGATGATGCCGTTGATGATGTTGAATACCGTGATCTGGGATTTGGGCTTATTGATATGGGCCGGCGGGGTGACCTTCACGCCGCTGGGGGTGACATATTCAATCGGAGCGTTCTTTGCCATATTATCTCCCCCTCCCTTACATGATACCGCGTCCGCGGACCTTCTTGGACGCGAAGTTGCAGATGACCATCAGCACGAGGCCTACCAGGGAGCGGAACAGACCGATGGCGGTGGTATAGCCGTAGTCGGCGGAAGCGCCGCTGTTGAAGGTCTGATAGTACACGTAGGTCTGCAGGACGTTGGTGGAACGGCGCACGGAGTCGTTCTGCAGGACGAACACGCTCTCGAACAGGTTCATGATCTTGGCCAGGTTCAGGATCAGCACGGTGATGATGGTGTTGGCCAGGGCGGGGAAGGTGACGTAGCACATCTTCTTCCAGCGGCCGGCGCCATCGATGCTGGCGGCCTCGTACAGGCCGGGATCGATGCTGGTCAGCGTGGCCATAAAGATGATGGTCTGCCAGCCGGTCTCACGCCATACGTTGATGATGTAGTACCAAACGCGCCACCATTGCTTATCAGCCATGAAGTAGATGCCCTGATCGATGATGCCCATCTTGATGAGCAGCTGGTTGATCAGGCCGTTGCCGGAGGGAGACAGCATCAGGCTGAAAACAGAGGCGGTAACAACCCAGGACATGAAGTGGGGCAGGTAGATGATGGTCTGGCTCAGTTTCTTGAACTTGAGGGAGATCATCTCGTTCAGCAGCAGGGAGATGACCACGGCCAGGCCGGTGTTGAGCAGCAGCTTGACCACAGAGAATTCAATGGTGTTCCAGAAGGACACGCTGAACTGGCTCTGGCTGAACAGTTTATCAAAGTTGGCGAAGCCGACCCACACCGGATCGCCAACGATCTTCCAAGAATAGAAGGCATACTGGATGCCAAACATGGGGGCGTAATGGAAAACGAGCACGAAGATCAGTACGGGGATGAACATCAGGTAGAAGCCCCAATATTTGCTCATCCGCTGCAGCAACGGCTTTTCTTTAACGGTTTTTCCGGTGAACACCGGAACGCCGTTGCGGATATCCGCGGTATCCTGCACAAGCTTTGCATAGCTCTTGATCAGGAAGCTGATGATCCAGGTAACCAGGCTGCCGATGGCGGCAATCAGGATGCCCTTCACATAGTTTTCAGTGGCAGAATCCTCGCTGAGCAGCCCGCTTACGGTCTGGCTTCCGGTAAATACCAGGATGCCCACCACCACGGATAGGATAACGCCGACTAAAAGCAGATATTTTGCCAGCTTATTCAGCTTTAAGCTGGTGCTGTCATATCTGACCATACTGTACGACACTCTCCTTCGGGTATAATCAAGGAAATGCGCGAAACGGGACGGCGGCTATCGCCGCCGCCCCGCGTTTTTTCGTTGGCAGTCAGCCAGATCAGCTTACAGGGCGTTCAGGCTCTCGACGATCTCGTTGGACAGCTCCAGGCCTTCCTCGGCGAACCGGGCATAGCCTTCCTCAACGGTGATGGTGCCCAGGGCGATATCGGCGATGATCTCGCTCTTGATCATGGTCAGGTCGCCGTTCAGCTCGCTCAGCACGGGGGTGGCGGGCACGATGGAGGCCAGACGGCTGTTGGCGTTGAAGAGCTCGGAGGCAGCCTTGGCTTCGGGCTTCACGCTGTCTTCCTTGGGATCATAGTAGCCATCGGCGAAGGTGGCCAGGGCCAGCATGGGATCGATATGGTTCTTGGTGTACAGGGTGCCGGCAGTCTCCAGGTTCTCCAGCATATGGAACTGGCCATCCTCATAGGTGGCTTCCTTCTCAGTGCCGGCCAGCACGGTGCCAGCGCTCTTGCTCCAATGCACGCCCTCGGCGCCATAGGTCCACAGCATCTGGGTGTCGCCGCCGTCCAGCATGGTGTCGATGAAGGCATCGAACACGGCCTGAGGATTGGCGCACTTCGCGGTGATGCACCACATCGGGGGAACGCGGTCATAGTACGGCGGCAGGCCTTCCAGGGGCTTGAGGGCAACCAGGGTGCCGTCCAGGTTCTTGGCTTCCAGGTTGGTCTTCAGGTTGGTGGCCCAGGTGCCGGCCCAATAGGTGAACACGCCGAACTTGTCATCATAGAACTTGTTGCGGGCGTCAGAGGTCTTGTTGGTCAGGGTCTCCTTGTCGATGATGCCAGCGGCAACCGCATCCTGGATGCGCTGCAGGGCAGCCTTCATATTGTCCAGGGTGAAGCCGTCCACCCAGGTGCCGTCTTCCTGCTGCACAAAGTAGGGATAGGCATCCTGATAGAACTCAGGCAGATAGTTGACGAAGGGAGCTTCATTGCCCACGAAGCCGGCGGCAGAGATGGCATAGGTGCCGAACTTCTCAACGAAGGCCTTGCACATTTCGATGTACTGATCGTAGGTGGTGGGAGCTTCCATGCCAACGGCATCCAGCCAGGCCTGCTTCACGTAGGTGACGCAGCCGTTGCCGCGGGTGGGAGCGAAGCCATACAGCTTGCCGTTGATCTTCAGGCCTTCAAAGACGGTATCGCCGGTGAAGCGGCCGCTGTTCTTGGTCTTGCTGTTTTCCCACGCTTCGGTCATATCCCACAGGATACCGGCGGCGGCATAATCAGCATAGTAGGTGGAGGACAGCAGCACCACATCGGGCAGATCGCCGGAGGCGATGCGCTGCTGCAGCACGTCATAATACGCGCTGTGGTCGGGCTGAATGATCTCCAGGTCAAAGCCGGGATGCAGCTCTTCCCAACGGGCTTCGATGGCGTCGCGGCCGTTGTTCTGGTTCAGAATGGTGTTGTCAACCATCATAACGATTTTGATGGTGTCATCGGCAAAGGCCGATACGGCGATGAGGCTCAGGCTGATGGCCAGGGCCAGCATCATGGCAACAAGCTTTTTCATGGTAACCCTCCTTTTATTTTTCCGGATTTTTTCCGGTGCTTGAAGCGGGCATGCCCGCTAAGAGCCTGTCTGAACGTGAAAAATTGCGCTGTGAAAATTAATCATTTGTTATTATATATGAAAGTTGCACATATTTCAACCCTATTTTTGATTCTGTAATAAAATTTAATCATAATGTCATAACGTTCCTTATGCAGAATCGCCAAATCGACGGCATTTCAGGGGCGTGGAACGAAAAAAGCGGAACGGCTCCGAGCATCCGTTCCGCTTGTCATTTTTGATTTTTTTGATCAGTCCGTTTCGATCACGCCGGGATAATAGCTGATCACCTCCGTATCCATATTGATAAATGCACTTTTTGCCGCCTCGGGCAGCGGATAGGGCTCGCCCTCCACGCTGAGCCGCACCTCTTTGACCCCGGGGAACTGGGAGGCGGTGAACACGATGGCCCGCAGCATCTGCGTCCTGTCCACGTCCCCTTCCCCTGCAAATTCCTTGGTCAGGTCAATGGAAACCACGCCGTCCTTCATGGTCACGCCCTTCAGGCCGCAGCCCTCCGGCACGCAGCGCTCCAGTCCGCTGTCCGCCCGCGGCCCGCGGCAAAGCTCCACCATGGCGGTCACCGGATCGGCGTCGGAATAGACAACCCGGGTCACCGGCACCAGCATCCGCCCGGTGGCGGAAGGGAAGTACAGCTTGACCAGGCTGGCGTTGGCATCGTTTGCATCGAAGGTCTCCAGCGTTTCCATATTGATATCGCTGGCACTGAACGCGCCGGAAACGTCGGTGCCGTGGGTCAGTTTGGAGCGCGACTGGCCGTCAAAAAGAAAGGTTACTTCCTTAACGGTATCGAATCCGGCAAGCGTCTGGGCCACCGCGCCCACCATCAGGCTCTCCTCCGCCGCGCTGGCGCAGGAGAGGGCGTCGCCGCGAAGGTCCACGCGGGCGCGGCCGTTGCTGATATCCAGATCAAAATCCGTTCCCTCGGGCACGCAGGGCTTGAGCCCCATCCTGGCAGCAGCCGCGTCGTTCTCCGGACTTTGCACCAGCAATCGCAGCGCCGCCCGGGCAATGCCGTCGGTCTTTTCCACCCGGGTGGTCACCGGCACCAGGTATCCGTCGCCATCCTGATAATATACCGTCACCGGCTGAGTCTCCGCGGGCTGGGCCGTGGGGATGGCCACCGCCGCCGCGCCGCGGGCCAGCTGGCTGTCCTCATATCGGCTCATGGCCGTTTCATTGCCGTGCAGCGCCAGCGCCACCACCAGGGCGGCGGAGGCCATCACCAGCAGCCGTTCCACGTTCATCCGGGTCACTTTCAGCTTGAATTTCACCTGTTTCACCCCTCGCATCTTGCTGTGACACATTGTATGCGGCGAATTTTTGTGCTATGATTAGGTCGGGTGATCAAATATGCCAATGGACGGACTGACCCTTGGATTCATCGCGCGGGAGCTGAACGCGGCGCTTTCCGGCGCGCGCATCGAGCGCGTAAACCAGCCGGAAAAGGATATGCTGGTGCTGCTGCTGCGCAATAACGGAAAAAACCATAAGCTGCTGCTTTCCGCCAGCCCCAGCTTTGCCCGGGCGCACCTGACGGAGGCGCAGTTTACCAACCCCATCAGCGCTCCCATGTTCTGCATGCTGATGCGCAAGCACCTGACCGGCGGAAAGCTGATATCCATCAGCCAGCTGCACGGCGACCGGGTGCTGCTGCTGGAAATGGAGGCGCAGGATGAGCTGGGCGTGATGCATCCCTACCAGATGTACCTGGAGGCCATGGGCCGCCACAGCAACCTGACCCTGGTGCGGGACGGAAAAATCATCGACGCCATCCGCCATGTTACCGACGATATGAGCCGGGTGCGCCAGGCGCTGCCCGGGCTCCCCTTTACCCTGCCTCCTGCGCAGGACAAGCTTTCCCCGGAGGAGGCCGACGCCGGCGCTCTTCTTTCGCGGCTGCAGGGGTATGAGGGGCGGTTTGACAAGGCGCTCTCGCTGCATATCTCCGGCCTTTCCGCTGCGGCGGCCCGGGAGCTTTCCCTGCGCGTTACCGGCAGCGAGCAGGCCTCCGCCGATCCCAACCACCTGCCGGAAATCTGCGAAAAGCTGTCCGCTTTCCTGGCGAAGCTGCCGGAGATGTCCCCGCCCATGCTGCTGCGGGGCGAGGATGGCCTGGCGGCCGATGTTTTTCCCTTCCTTTATTTAAGCTATCCCGCCGATCGGCAGCAGGCCATGCCCAGCCTTTCCCAGGCGCTGGACTCCTTCTATGACGGGCGGGACCGCCGGGATCGGATGCAGCAGCGCACCGCCAGTCTGCGCAAAACGCTTAAAACCAGCATTGAGCGCAATGAAAAAAAGCTGGCCCTCCAGCAGGAGGAGCTGCTCAACGCCGCCCGCAGCGAGGAGTATCGGGTGATGGGCGAGCTGCTCAACGCCCATCTGTACCAGGTGCCCCGGGGCGCGGAGACTGTAACGCTGGACAACTATTACGACGGTCAGCCCCTGCGTATCCCGCTGGACGTGCGCCTTTCCCCCGCCCAGAACGCCCAGCGCTACTTCAAGCGCTATCAAAAGGCCCGGGCCGCCGCGCGCCTGGCCGCGGAGCAAAAGGAAAAGACCCTGCGGGAGCTCGGCATCCTGGAGGAGGCGCTGTGCGATCTGGACAGCTGCCAGAACGAGGAGGATCTTTCCGATATCCGCCGGGTGCTGCGGGACGAGGGGCTGATGAAGGCCACCGCCGCCGAGCGCAAAAAGCAGCCCAAGGGCCAGCGCAAATCGGCCCCCATGCGCTTTGCCGCGCCCGATGGCACGGTGATCAGCGTGGGCAAAAACGCGCTGCAGAACGAGCAGCTCACCAGCGCGGCCCGGGGCAATGACATGTGGCTGCACGCCAAGGATATGCCCGGCTCCCACGTGATCATCCACGCGGAGGATAAGCCCATATCCGATGAAACGCTGCTCTGCGCCCTGCGTCTGGCCGCCTGGTACAGCAAGGGCAAGGGGCAGGCCGTGCCGGTGGATGCCACGCTGCGCAAATATGTAAAAAAGCCGTCCGGAACGCCGGTGGGCTTTGTGACCTTCACTCATCAAAGCAATTATGTGATCCAGGTGACCGAAGCGGAGATCCAGCAAATACCGACCATCAAATAAGATAGGAGCATGCCATGCGAACGGAAGATTTTTTGCGGGAAAGCGCCGCGCTGCCAGGGCTTTCGGGAAATGAGCAGGCCGTTGCCCGGTACATTGCCGACGCGTTCCGCCCGCTGTGCGACGAGGTGCGCATCGACCCGCTGAACAGCGTCATCGCCCGCATCCAGGGCCGGGGGCCCAAGGTGATGCTGTGCGCCCATCTGGATGAGATCGGCCTGATGGTATCCCGTATCGAGGAGGACGGCGCGCTGCGGGTGGGCCATGTAGGCGGCGTGGATCCGCGCATCCTGCCCGGCATGCGGGTTACGGTGTACGGGCGGGAAACGCTGCTGGGCGTGGTCGGCGCCAAGGCTCCTCATCTGCTGACCGCCGAGGAGCGGAAAAAGAATTATAAAGAAGAAGATCTCTATATCGATCTGGGCATGCCGGCGGAGCGGGTGCGGCAGCTGGTGCAGATCGGCGATTGCGTGACGCTGGAGGGCGGCTTTACAAAGCTGCTCAACGGCCGCTATGCCATGAAAACGGCGGATGACCGCTCCTGCGTGGCCATCCTGCTGCGCGCCGCGGAGCTGCTGCAGCGCGTGGATACCGCAGCCGATCTGTACTTTGTGGCCTCCTGTCAGGAGGAGGTGGGCGGCTACGGCGCCATGACGGCGGGCTTCGGCGTGGATCCAGACATGGGCATCGTGCTGGATGTGACCCACGCCAAAACCCCCGGCACGCCGGAATACGAGGCCTTCAGCATCGAAAGCCCCACCATTGCCCGCGGTCCCTTCCTCCATCCGGTGCTGACCGCCAGGCTGGAGGAGATCGCAAAAGCAAACAATATCCAGTTCCAGCAAGAAATCGTGCCGCGGTATACCTCCACCGATGCCGATGATCTGGAGGCGGTGCGGGGCGGCGTGCCCTGCATGCTGCTCTCCCTGCCGGTGCGGTACATGCATACATCGGTGGAAACCTTTGACATGCGCGCCCTGGAGGAAAGCGCCAGGCTGCTGGCCGCGTGCTGCGCTGCCATCGACGATACATGGAGGGATGATCTGTGGATCTGAAAACGCTGTGCGAAATCAACGCGCCCTCCGGCAATGAACGGGAGCTCCGCCGGGCGATTCTGGAGGAGGCCCGCGGCCTGTGCGGAGCGGAAAACGTCCGTATCGACCGTATGGGCAACGTTCTGGCCTTCCGGAAAGGCAGGGAGGTGGGCCGTCCCCACGTGTGCGTATCGGCGCACATGGACGAGGTGGGCTTCATCGTCCTGGGCGCCACGGAGGAGGGACTGCTGCAGTTCCGGCCCGTGGGCTGCATCGATCCCCGGGTGATCGTATCCAAGCGCGTCACCCTGGGCGATCAAAAGCTGCCCGGCGTCATCGGCGCCATGGCCATCCACCTGCAGACCGACAAGGATATGGAGCGGGTGCTGGGCTATAAGGATCTGTACATCGATATCGGCGCGAAGGATAAAGACGACGCTCTGGCGCACTGCCCGCCGGGCGCCTATGCCAGCTTCGATACACCCTACACGCCCTTTGGCGAAGGCTTCGTATGTGCCAAGGCCCTGGACGACCGGGTGGGCTGCTATAATATGCTGGAGCTGATGCGGGAGCGCTACCCAGGGGATGTGACCTTCGCCTTCCTCACCCGGGAGGAGGTGGGCCTGCGCGGCTCCATCGGCGCGGGCTACGCCGTACAGCCCGATATCAGCATCAACCTGGAGGGCACCGCGGCCAACGATCTGGGCTGCACGGAAAGCCGGTTTGATGTTTGCTGCCCCGGGCGCGGCGTGGCCGTCAGCTTTATGGACAACAGCAGCGTTTATCAGCGCCGGCTGTATCAGAAGCTGAACCGCCTGGCCGATAAAGGCGGCATTGCCCACCAGCCCAAGCGCGGCGTGACCGGCAATAACGACGCCGCCAATTTCCAGCGCGCCGCCGGCGGGGCGCTGGCCTGCACGCTCTCCGTCCCCTGCCGCTATATCCACAGCGGGGCGTCCGTTTGCTGCCTGAGCGACGTGGAGGCACAGTACGCGCTGACCCGCGCGTTTCTGATGAACGCATAAACGAGGGAGGTATATCCATGCTTCGAGATACGCTGAAAAAACTGCTCTCCGTCTATGGCCCCTCCGGCAACGAGCACGCCGTGGCGGAAACCGTCAAATCGCTGATCGCCGCCCATGTGGATAACATGCGGGTGGATGCCATGGGCAATCTGATCGTGGAAAAATATGGCGCCGATGAAAATGGCAAGCGCATCCTGTTTTCCGCGCACATGGATCATATCGGCTTCATCGTAACCGATATCGATGAAAACGGCTTCCTGCGGGTGCACAACGTGGGCGGCGTCAGCCCGCGCATCTCCAGCGCACGCCATGTGGTGTTTGAGAACGGCACCGAGGGCGTGCTGTACTGCCAGCCGCTCAAGGGCGAGGAGATGGCCATGAAGCACCTGTTTATCGATATCGGGGCAGAGAGCCGCCAGGAGGCGGAGCAATACGTGCTGCCCGGCGATATGGCGGTGTACGCGCCCGATTATTTTGAGCTGGGCGATCACCGCATGGCCTCCCCCGCCATGGACGACCGGTGCTGCTGCGCCCTGCTTTGCGAGCTGATGATGTACCTGGACGAGCCCAAAAACACCGTGATCGGCGTTTTCAGCAGCCAGGAGGAGGTGGGCATCCGCGGCGCCAAAACCGCGGCGTACAGCGTGAACCCCGATATGGGCGTGGGGCTGGACGTGACCGCCTGGGGCGATACGCCGGAGGTCAAGCTGCCCGCCATCCAGCTGGGCAAGGGCGCGGCGGTCAAATTCATGGACCGCAGCATGATCGCCACCCCCGCCGTGCGCGATGCCCTGCTTCAGGCCGCGGCGGACGCCGGCGTGCCCGTACAGCGGGAGGTGCTGCCCTTCGGCGGCCAGGATGGCAGCGCCATCCAGCATACCCGCAGCGGCGTGCCCGCGGGCTGCCTGTCGATCCCCTGCCGCTACGTTCATTCCCCCGCCGAGGTCATCGACCTCAGGGATCTGGAGGGCGCGCTGAGGATATTGCTCAAATTTGTGGAGAATGTGTAAATCTCCTTGACAATTCATCCGTCTTTCATTATAATTCTGTCTCGTAATTGAATAAAAACCCTGACGCAGCCAAGTATTCATGCCCGCAGCGAGCCGGTGACGGTGCAAGACCGGCAACGCATGAAGAAGCCCCTGCCGAGTTGACCGTCCGAAATATCAGTAAGGCGATCCGGCTCCCCGCCGTTATCGGGACAAATGAGGTGGGCGCGCAAGCGCCAATTGAAGTGGTACCGCGAATCTGTGTCTGTTCGTCTTCAAAAAGAGCAGGCACAGTTTATTTATGTAAGGAGTGTAGATTCCCATGAAACAGCTTTCCTCCAACGAGCTTCGCTCCATGTGGCTCCGGTTCTTCCAGCAGAAGAATCACGCCGTGACCCACCGTGCTGTTCACCACCGCTGGCATGCATCCCCTGGTCCCCTATCTGCTGGGCCAGAAGCATCCCCAGGGCAACCGCCTGACCGACGTGCAGAAGTGCATCCGCACCGGCGATATCGACGAGGTGGGCGATATGAGCCACCTGACCTTCTTCGAGATGCTGGGCAACTGGAGCCTGGGCGACTACTTTAAAAAAGAAATGATCCCCTGGAGCTGGGAATTTTTGACCAGCCCGGAATGGCTGGGCATCGATAAGGACAAGCTGGCCTTCACCGTATTCGAGGGCGACGAGGACTGCCCCCGGGATGAGGAAGCGGCCAACCTGTGGCGCAGCTGCGGCGTGAAGGACGATCATCTGTTCTACCTGCCCAAGGAGCACAACTGGTGGGGCCCTGCCGGCGTCACCGGCCCCTGCGGCCCGGATACCGAGATGTTCATCATCACCAAGGAGCCCTGCGGCCCCGACTGCTCCCCCGCCTGCCACTGCGGCGCGTATCTGGAGATCTGGAACGACGTATTCATGCAGTACAACAAGCAGAAGGACGGCAGCTTCATCCCCCTGGAGCAGAAAAACGTGGATACCGGCATGGGTCTGGAGCGCACCATCTGCGTGCTGAACGGCAAAAAGAGCGTTTATGAAACCGACGTGTTTGCCCAGATCCTGGCCAAGATCGAGGAGTTGAGCGGCAAGAAATACAATCCCGACGACGAGAACACCAAGGCCTTCCGCATCGTGGCCGATCATATGCGCACCGCCACCTTTATCATCGGCGATCCCCGCGGCATCGGCCCCAGTAACGTGGGCCAGGGCTATATCCTGCGCCGCCTGATCCGCCGCGCCGTGCGCTATGGCATGGGGCTGGGTCTGGAGGAGGGCTTCACCGCCAAGGTGGCCCAGGTGATCATCGACCAGTACAAGGAAGTCTATCCCGAGCTGGAGCAGAACGCCGCCTTCGTCATCGAGCAGCTGACCCTGGAGGAGGGCCGCTTTGCCCGCACGCTGAAGCAGGGCGAAAAGGAATTCGACAAGGTGCTGTTCAATATCAACCGCACCCGCGCCGCCATGGAAAAGATCATCGCCGATGATACCCTGGCCGCCGCCGAGGACGCCGTCAAGACCCACGTGCTGCGTCCCCAGCCCGATATGGTGGCCGCCATCGAGGCGGTCAAGGCCGGCGATATCGCCGCCGTCAAGAAGGAATGTCAGGGCATCCTGGAGCGCAGCAGCGTCATCGACGGCCGCAGCGCCTTCAAGCTCTACGATACCTACGGCTTCCCCATCGAGATCACCAAGGAGCTGGCCGCCGAGCACGGGCTGACCGTGGACGAGGAGGACTTTGCCAAGCGCTTCGAGCAGCACCAGGCCACCAGTCGCAGCGGCGCGGAGCAGATCTTCAAGGGCGGCCTGGCCGATCACAGCGAGCAGACCACCTGCCTGCACACCGCCACTCATCTGCTGCAGGCCGCGCTGCGCAAGGTGCTGGGCGACGAGGTCAAGCAGAAGGGCAGCAACATCACCGCCGAACGTCTGCGCTTCGACTTCACCTTTGGCCGCAAGGTCACCGCTGAGGAGCTTAAGCAGGTGGAAGCGCTGGTCAACGAGGCCATCGAGGCCAACGTGCCCATCGTTATGGAAGAGATGACCGTGCCCGAAGCCAAAGCCCAGGGCGCCATCGGCCTGTTTGAGAGCAAATACGGCGAGATCGTGCGCGTGTACACCATGGGCCCCTTCAGCAAGGAAATCTGCGGCGGTCCCCACGCCAACCGCACCGGCGATCTGGTGTCCTTCAAGATCATGAAGGAGGAAGCCTCCTCCGCCGGCGTCCGCCGCATCAAGGCCACCATCGGCCGCAAGGCGGAATAAGACAGCCAAACAAAAATCGCCTGCCGGAATGCTTCCGGCGGGCGTTTTATCTTTTCGCGTTGGAGAAGGCGGCGGCGTCCCGGATCCAGCCCATCAATTCCTCGTCGATTTCCCGGGGATCGCCCAGGGTGATGTGGTGCGTCCATCGCCCGGGATAAGGCTCCAGTGCCGCGTCCACCCGGGGAGAATCCAGCCGGGCCGGCAGGCCCAGGGTAAGAGTGATACAGGGCTTGGGGCGATCCGCTGCGCGTCGGACGGGCAGAAAGGAAACCGCGGCAAACAAATGGCGGTTCTTAAAGGAAATCTGGGTCTTTTTCACCTCGATCCGGGCATCGGGAAGGCTTTCCAGGATCTCCTCCCTGAGCCGCAGGTACAGGGGCAAACCCTCCTGATGGGCGTCAAAAAACAGCATTTCATCCGCTTGCATATTCCTTCTCCTCATTGACAACCGCGCGCTGATTCACTACAATTGTAGCAGATACAAGCGCCCATGTAAACAGCAGAAAGGCGGTACTCCCATGACATTGCAGCAAATGATCGATGAATCCAACAGCATCGTGTTTTTCGGCGGCGCGGGCGTGAGCACCGAGAGCGGCATCCCGGATTTCCGATCGGTTGACGGGCTGTATAACCAGCACTACAAATGGCCGCCGGAGGAGATCCTGAGCCACACCTTTTACATGCGCATGCCGGAGGAATTCTTCCGCTTTTACCGGGATAAACTGCTGCCCCTGGAGGCGGAGCCCAATGCCGCCCATAAAAAGCTGGCGGAGCTGGAGCAGGCCGGCAAGCTCACAGCCATCGTGACCCAGAACATCGACGGATTGCATACCAAGGCGGGCAGCAAAAAGGTGTACGAGCTGCATGGCAGCGTATGGCGCAATTACTGCCAGAAATGCGGAAAATTCTACGGCCCGGAGTACATCCGCGATACCCGGGGCGTGCCCGTGTGCGATTGCGGCGGCCGCATCAAGCCGGACGTGGTGCTCTACGAGGAGGGGCTGGACGACGATATCGTTTCCGGCGCGGTGCACGCCATCCGCAGCGCCGATATGATGATCGTGGCAGGCACCAGCCTGACGGTATACCCCGCCGCCGGCCTGCTGCGGTACTTTCGCGGCAAGCACCTGGTGCTGATCAACCGCGACGCCACGCCCTACGATGATATGGCGGAGCTGGTGATCCACGAAAAGGTGGGGCAGGTATTGGGCGCCATCCAAATTCACAACACGGAGACATGACATGCTGATCAAACAGGATTTTTACTTTCACGCGCTGAACGCCCATCGTCCGCTGCATATCCGCGTGCCCGATGGCGGCGATGGGCCCTTCCCCGTGATGTACTTTTTCGACGGGCATAATCTGTTCCGGGATGAGGACGCCACCTACGGCAAAAGCTGGGGGCTGGACAGCTATATGGCGGGATGGGACAAGCCCATGATCATCGTTGGCGTCGAGTGCGCCCACGAGGGCACGCTGCGGCTGAACGAATACCTGCCCTATTACAGCAATTACGGCTGGCTGCGGGGCAAAGAGGCCCTGGGCGACAGCACCATGCAGGGCATCGTAAACGAGCTCAAGCCCTATATCGACAGCGCATTTCCCACCATCCCCTTCCGGGAATGCACCGGCATCGCGGGCTCCAGCATGGGCGGGCTGATGGCGGCCTTCGCGGCGGTGCGATATAATCATCTGTTCTCCAAGGCCGCCTGCCTGTCCCCCGCGCTGGGCTCCGTCTCCGGCATGCTGTGGCACGAAATGAACAATACCGTTCTGAGCCCCGATACCCGGGTGTATTTCTCCTGGGGCACGCTGGAGAGCGGCAAAATAGAAAACCCCTGGGAGGAGGATAAAAAGAGCTGGATCTACAAAACCTGCCGCACCACCGCCAACAAGTTCATCGCCCGGGGCGGCGCGGCCAGGCTGTATTGCCAGATCGGCGGCCGGCATTGCGAGGCCGACTGGGAAAAGCAGCTCCCCATTTTTATGCCCTTCCTGTGGCAAGAGTGAGCGCCATGACCCTCTTCTATTCCGTTATTCAGTTCCTGTTCTGGTTCGCCTACGGCACGGCGCTGAGCTTTAGCAGCGTGTATCTGCTGGCCTGCGGGCTGGATAACACCATGATCGGCGTGATCAGCTCCGCCGCCTGCGCGCTGTCCGTGCTGCTGCAGCCGCTGCTGGCCGCCTATGCAGACAGGGAGCGCAGCCTATCCATCAAAACCATCCTGCTCATGCTTATCGCCCTGCTGCTGGCCGTGGGCGTGCTGCTGATCCTGCTGAGCCCGCCGGGCGCAGCCCTCAGCGGGCTATTGCTGGGCGGGGCCATCCTGTTCATGCAGATATCGCTGCCCATGGTCAACGCCCTGGCCGCGGCGATGATCAACGCCGGGAAAAAGCTGAACTTCAGCCTGGCGCGGTCCTTCGGCTCCATTGGTTACGCGGTCATGTCCTTCTCCGTGGGGCGGCTGGCCGCGGTGCACGGGGCCTCCGTGCTGCCGCTGATCCTTTCCCTCAACGCCGCCTGCCTGCTGATCGCCGTTTTTGCCTTCCCCTTCCGCAAGGCTCCCGCGCCGCGGTCCGCCGCTCCGGGCTCCTCCGGCGGAGTGATCGCCTTCCTGCGCCGATATCCCGCCTTCTCGGCGGTGCTGTGCGGCTGCGCGCTGATCTATACCGGCCATGTGCTGATCAATAACTTTCTGTATCAGATCGTCACCTTCAAGGGCGGGAACAGCGAGCACATGGGCATCATCATGGGGCTGGCCGGGCTGCTGGAGATATTGACCATGGTCTTTTTCCCCACCCTGCTGAAATGGCGCAGATGCAGCTTCTGGTTCCGCATCTGCGGCGTGTTTTTTACCCTCAAATGCCTTTGCACCCTGCTGGCCGGCTCCATGGGCGCGATGTATGCCGTGCAGCTGATCCAGCCCCTGGGCTGGGGACTGATGACGGTGGCCTCGGTCTACTGGGCCAATGAACAGATGGCCCCCCAGGATACCGTCAAGGGGCAGGCCTACATGACCATGTCGCTCTCCATCGGCACCATCATCGGCTCGCTGATCGGCGGCTGGCTCATCGACAGCGCCGGGGTCAGCGCCATGCTGATCGCCTCCATCCTGCTCAGCGCCCTGGGCACGGGGATCAACCTGCTCAAAGCAAAATAAAACAGCAACCCCCGCGGCGGCCCGGACCGGGCATACCGCGGGGGTTTTGTTTTGATGGAAGCTTATTCCTCCAGCGCGCCATAGGCCAGATCGCGCAGGGTGGGATGGATCACATCGTAGGCATAGACGAAATTGCGCACGTGCATGGCGATGTAGATGGAAAGATGCGCATGGGGATCGATGGCGGTATAGGCGCAGGCCGCGCCGTCCCAGCCGAATTCCCCCACGCTGCCCCGGCCGCCAATGGCGGTATCCACGCGGGTGCGCACGCCCAGGCCATAGGAATAGCCCTTGCGGTTCCAGGCGTCAAAGGCTCTGCGGCTGTCGGGCCCCAGCTGGTTGGCGCTCCAGAGCTGGATCATCTCCGGCGAAAGGATATGCGCCCCGTCCCTCGTCTTTCCGCCGCAGGCGATGGCATCGGCAAAGGTGATATAATCCTGCACGCTGCTGATCAGCCCCGCGCCGCCGCTCTCGTAATTGGGCGTGAAGCGGTAGTTGAGATCATCCTTCTCCATGGGATCAAAGGCCTTTTTCTCCCCATTGTACATATACTGGGCGCACTGGCGGTCCAGCTTTTCCGGCGGGAGCTTAAAGCAGGTATCCTGAATCCCCAGAGGATCAAAGATGTTCTTTTTCAGATACTCGGAGAACCGCATGCCGGCGGCCTCCTCGATCACCGCGGCCAGGGCGTCGTGGCTCAGGCTGTACAGAAAATTGGTGCCGGGCTCAAATTCCAGCGGATCCTGCGCCTTGGCGTCCACGATCTGCCGGGTGGTGGCCTGGCCGTTGGTTTTTTCGATGATCTCCCGGATGGGCGCGGTTTCGTAATTATAATTGAGGCCGCTCTGCATGCTCATCAGATGGCGCACCAGCATGGGCCGTTGGGCCTTGCGCACGGTATCGCCATCCTTCACGGTCAGCTGCGCATAGGCGGGCAGGTACATGCTCACCGGATCATCCAGGCGCATTTTGCCCCGCTCGATCAGCTGCATGGCCGCGCAGGTGGTGAACACCTTGGTGGCGGAATACAGGTTATAGGTCTCGTCGCCGCGCAGGGGCTGCTTTTTTTCGGTATCCCGCCAGCCCGCCATGTGCCGATACAGGGGCTGATGATCCCGGCAGACGATCATATCAATGCTGGGCACCGCAACGCCCAGCTCAGGTATCTTTTCGGATACCAGCGTATCCATGTATTGGGTCAGCTTTGAAAAATCCATAGCGCTTGCACCTTTTCTCCATAAACAGGGCCGTTCGCGCGGAACGGCCCTGCGTTTTTATTATGCTGATTACGGCTGCTTGCCGATGTAAGCCAGGATGCCGCCGTCCACATACAGGATGTGACCGTTGACGAAGTTGCTGGCGTCGCTGGCCAGGAACACCGCCGGGCCCTGCAGATCCTCAGGGGTGCCCCAGCGGGCAGCGGGGGTCTTGGATACGATAAACTGATCGAAGGGATGGCGGCTGCCGTCCGCCTGGCGCTCGCGCAGAGGCGCGGTCTGGGGCGTGGCGATATAGCCGGGCCCGATGCCGTTGCACTGGATGTTGGCCTCGCCGTACTCGGAGCAGATGTTGCGGGTCAGCATCTTAAGGCCGCCCTTGGCCGCCGCGTAGGCGGATACCGTCTCGCGGCCCAGCTCGCTCATCATGGAGCAGATGTTGATGATCTTGCCATGGCCCTTTTTGATCATGCTGGGGATCACAGCCTTGGAAACGATGAAGGGCGCGTTCAGATCCACGTCGATGACCTTGCGGAATTCCGCGGCGCTCATTTCGATCATGGGGATGCGGCGAATGATGCCGGCGTTGTTGACCAGGATATCGACCACGCCCACCTCGGCTTCGATCTGCTTGACCAGCGCCTGCACGGCCTCCTCATTGGTCACGTCGCATACATAGCCATGGGCCTCGATGCCCTTTTCCTTGTAAGCGGCCAGGCCCTTGTCCACCAGTTCCTGGTTGATATCGTTAAAAACGATGGTGGCGCCGGCGGCGGCATAGGCCTCGGCGATGGCAAAGCCGATGCCGTAGGAAGCGCCGGTGATCCAGGCGATCTTGCCCTTCAGGCTGAAAGCATTCATGTCCATGATGGTGTTCCTCCTTAAAAATTACAGTTTGTTTTCCTTGTAGAATACGCCAACCAGCGCGCCCATATCGTCGCCCGGCGTGGCGATCTGCTGCAGCGTCCAGCCCTCGGATACATACTGGTTGATGATCTTCTCGGCCTGGGCCAGATCCTTCTCGCGGCTGAATTTGATCCCCTTGTTCAGGTAAACCAGCTTATACTCTCTCATACAGCGCCTCGCTTATCTGAGCTCGGTGGTGGGGATGGTGTCCATATCATCGAAGGCCTGGTTCTCGCCGCCCATGGCCCAGATGAAGGTGTAGTTGCTGGTGCCCGCGCCGGCATGGATCGACCAGGAGGGAGAGATCACGGCCTGCTCGTTCTGCATCACGATATGGCGGGTCTCCTGGCCCTCGCCCATCATATGGAAGACCACGTTGTCCTGGGGCACCTCAAAGTAGAAGTACACCTCCATGCGGCGCTCATGGGTATGGGCGGGCATGGTGTTCCACACCGAGCCGGGCTCCAGCACCGTCATGCCCATGGAGAGCTGGCAGGTTTTGAGCACGGAGGGATGGATGAACTGGTTGATCACGCGCTTGTTGCTGGTGGCGGCGTCGCCGCAGGGCTTTTTGGCCGCGTCGGCGATCTTGATCAGCTTATTCTCGTAGCTGCAATGGGCGGGCGCGGAAACGATATAGAACTTGGCGGGCTTCTTCGCATCGCAGCTCTCAAAATAGACTTCCCTGGCGCCCTTGGTGATGTACAGGCAATCCTTGTAGCCCAGATCGTACACCTGGCCGTCCACGGTGACGCGGCCCGCGCCGCCCACGTTGAACATGCCGCATTCCCGGCGCTCCAGGAAATACTCCGTGCCAAAGTTGTGCCAGATATCGATGCCCTTATCGATGCTGACCCTCTCCTCCACCGGCATGACGCCCAGGGTGACCATGCGGTCCACATGGCTGTACACCGCCTGCACGGTATCGGGCAGGAACAGGTTTTCGATCAGAAACTCCTTGCGGGTCTCCTCGGTGGTGTAGCGCTTGAAATCGCGCTGGTTGCAGCTGTAACGAATGTCCATGGGAAATCTCCTCCTTATAAAATGAATGGTTATTGCTTACGGTTCATCGGCGACGGCGCCGCAATCGTGGGTCTCCAGCCTGCCGCCCTGCACGCCCTCCATGCGCACGCCCTTCAGCGTAACGGCATCGGCGAACCTGGCGATCAGCCCGCGGCCCTGGCATTCCTCCACGTTGGCGGCCATGGCGGGCACCATGGACTTGCCGTCCGGGGCGAAATCAAATTCGCAGTCGCGGATCAGCACTTCCTTTACCGGGCGCTCCGGCAGGCCCAGGATATACCCGGCGCAGGCCTGACAGCCCGCGGCGCGCACGCGCTCAAAGCAAATGCTGCCGATGGCGGGCGTGGTATCGTCCACAGGCTGCTTCTCCCGGCTCTGGACATAGGCCGTTTTGCCATCCGGATCGCAGAAGTACATGCAGTTGACCACCAGCGGGGTCTTGACCCCCTCCATGCGCACGTCCTCAAAGCGGATATCATCCACCACGGCGTCCTCGCCGCGCCCGCGGCGGGTCTTGACGCGCAGGCCGCGGTCGTTGCCCCGCATATAGCAGTGGTGCACCCGCACGTGCTTTACGCCGCCCGCCATTTCGCTGCCGATGGTCACGCCGCCGTGTCCGTCCAGCATGGCGCACCAGGCGATCTCGATATCCTCGCAGGGCGTTTTGTAGGTTTTGCCCATGTAAATCTTGCCGGATTTGATGGCGATGCAGTCGTCTCCCACGGAGAACACCGTGCCCAGCAGCCGGACGCCCCGGCAGCTTTCCGGATCGAAGCCGTCGGTATTGGGGCTGTTGGACGGGGCCTCCACCCGCACGTTCAGAAAGCTGATATCCTGGCTGAAGGTGGGATGCAGGTTCCAGGCCGGGCTGTTGCGGAAGGTGACGCCCTGCACGGTGATATCCCGGCAATTGCGGGTATACAGCAGGCGTCCGCGGTAGGCCACGCGCTTGATCTTGGGATTCACCCACCAGTCGCTCTGCTGGGCGCAGCCGTCCACCACGCCCGGGCCGATGATGCGCACATCCTCCACGTCGATGGCGGTGAGCGCCGCGGCAAAGCTGTCCAGCGGATTGCCCTCCCAGGAGCCCAGCAGGTATTCGTCCCCTTCATCGGTGGTGCGGGTGACCCCGGGCAGGATGGGGAAGGCCATTCGGTCGGCAAGCAGGGAGAGCACGGCGTCCGGCCCCAACTCCACCGTGATATGGCTCTTCAAAAACAGCGGGCCGGTACGGTAATTGCCCGCCGGGATCAGCACCCGTCCACCCGCCGGGCAGCACAGAATGGCGGCCTGCAGCATGGCGGTATCGTCGTGCTCCCCGTCCCCCAGCGCGCCGAAGCGGCGAACGTTCAGCGTGCAGTATTCCGCATCGGTATGGAAGGAAAGGGTCTCGGCCGCTCCCCCCTCCGTGCGGCTCTCCAGGGTATAATCGGTATCGGGCCACAGGCCGTAAAGGGAGATCACCGAGTGCTCCTCCGCGCCGATCTCCCGGCCGTTCAGATACAGCGTGCGGGGCTCCCGGGCGTAGTAATCGCCCTGAGGATCCAGCAGCACGCAGCAGCTGCGGGAGGATACAAACAGCGTTTTCATTCCATGCACCTCCCATATTCCCGCAGCGCCCGCTGATAAAAGCCGGCGGTTTCCGCGCAGGGCCCCGCGCTCTCGAATGCGCCGCGCGCGGCGGGCAGGTATTTTTCGGGATCCAGCAGCCCCAGCCGCACGCCCTTCATCAGGGCGCAGAGCACCCGGGGATCCTGGCTGCCCAAGGCCGCCCGCGCAGCCTCCAGCAAAAGATCGGCCAGCACGCGGTAGTGCTCGTACACCTGGATATCCATTTTTTCCACCGTATCGGCCAGCGCCAGCATATAAAAGCCGTCGGTGATCCCACCGTTGCCCAGCTGTCTGCGGGCCAGGGTAAACAGCGCGGCGATATCCCGGGCATCCTTGCGTCCTCCAAAGCGCACGTCATATTCCGCCCGGGCGGGCTGATACAGATACAGGTTTACAGGCGCGGTGCGCTCCGCCTCGCTCAGCTGGCCGTACCACGCCGCCATTCGCTTCAGATATCCTTCATCCGTCATCCACGCCCCTCCTTTTCGGGAGATTTATCCAAATTCTTCCATATTGTATGATACATTCAGCCCAGGGCTGATGTCAAGGCTTGTTTGCCGCTTTTTTACAGCGCCGCAGCCAGCCCCTCCAGGTACAGGCGGGTCTGCTCCGCGTTCTCCGGGGTGGTATTCTCCAGCGTCATGGGCAGGGCGCGCTCCTTCGCCAGCCGCAGCAATGCCCCATAGCGCATGCCGCCTTGGCCGCAGGGCGCAAAGCCTGGGCGCTCCTGATCGGGGCGGGAAATATAATCCTTCATATGCAGCACCTCCACCCGGTCGCCCAGGCGGCGGATGGCGTCCCGGATGATTGCATCCGCCCGCTCCTCCTCCCGGGTAAGGATCAGGTTGACCGCGTCCAGAATGATGCGCAGATGTTCGGAGCCCATCTCCTCCAGCATACGCTGGGCGCGGACCGGGGTGGAAATGATATCTGTGCACACCGGCTCGATGGCCAGCACCGCGTTTTCCTCCTCCGCGCACCGAACCAGCGGCCGCAGACATTCCATAAACAGCCGGAAGCCCTCCTCGCTTTGGATCTGGGCGACGCCCCAGCCCAGCGAGCCCGCGGGCGAGGTCTCCGTGCCCACCACCCGCGCGCCGATCATGCGGGCAAAGCGCAGGTGGGCTTTATAGATCTCCCCCACGTGCTCCCGCTCCTCCGCCTCCGCCGCGGTAAGCTTCAGATAGCAGCCCAGCACGGCGCATTCCATGCCGCGATCGTCAAAGGCCTTTTTCACCTGTCCTGCCAGCTCCTCGGTCAAAAGCGCAGGGGCCGCGTCCATCTTAAAGCCCGGCACCGCCTTGCCCATGGCCAGCTGCACGCAGGTAAAGCCCTGGGCCCTGGCATAATCCAGCCGCTGCTCCAGCGTGCCGGGGAGGGTATCGTGCAGCCTGATGCCGATGTTCATATTCTTCGCCTCCTGTGTGCGCATCTCTTTTTCTTCAGCATATCAAATTTTGTTCTGAAAGTAAAGCGCAAAGGCAGGATTTTGATTGACGAACCGCTCAAAAAGTTGTATGCTTGTAGTATCATAGGTACAATATGGAGGGTGATTGCTATGGCTCAGCTGAATTACGAGGTACTCAAGCAGTCCGGCTATCCCGGATATATTCTGAAGAACGCTCCCGAAAAGGTCATGCAGTTCGGCGAGGGCAATTTCCTGCGCGCCTTTGTGGATGATTTTATCGACATCGCCAACGAGAAGGCGGGTTACAACGGCAAAGTGGTGCTGGTGCAGCCCATCGCCCAGGGCCTGACCGAATACATCAACGCCCAGGAGGGCCTCTACACCCTGTATCTGCGCGGCAGCGAGAAGGGCCAGAAGGTGGATGACAAGCGGGTGATCAGCTGCGTGAGCCGCTGCCTGAACCCCTACGGCGACTGGGACAAGGTGCTGGAGCTGGCCAAGAGCCCCGATCTGGAGATCGTGGTGAGCAATACCACCGAGGCCGGCATCGTGCATGAGAGCGAAAGCAAATTCGACCAGCAGCCGCCCATCAGCTTCCCCGCCAAGCTGACCCGGGTGCTCTATGAGCGCTACGCTGCGGGCCAGCCCGGGCTGGTCATCCTCTCCTGCGAGCTCATCGACAACAACGGCCAGGAATTGCTCAAGTGCGTTAACCAGTACATTGCCGATTGGCAGCTGGAGGACGCCTTCCGCGCCTGGGTCAACGAAAAGAACATCTTCTGCTCCACCCTGGTGGACCGCATCGTGCCCGGCCGCATCCGCGATCCCGAAGAAGTGAAGGCCCTGGCCGCCGCCAACGGCTACGATGATCCGCTGACCGACGTGGGCGAAATATTCGGCTTCTGGGCCATCGAAGGCCCCGCGGAATTGAACGACCGCCTGCCCTTCAAGAAGGCCGGCGTTCCGGTGGAGGTCGTTCCCGACGTGACGCCCTACAAAAAGCGCAAGGTGCGCATCCTCAACGGCGCGCACACCGGCTTTGTGCTGGGCGCGTACCTGGCGGGCTTTGATATCGTGCGCGACTGCATGCACGATGATACCGTGCTGGGCTTCATGAACAAAATGCTCTACGACGAGGTGATCCCCACCCTGCCGCTGGATAAGAAGGACCTGATGGATTTTGCCGCGGCGGTGCAGGACCGGTTCAACAACCCCTTCGTCAACCATGAGCTGATGAGCATCTCCCTGAACAGCACCAGCAAATGGCGCGCCCGCAATATGCCCACGCTGCTGGATTATCTCAAGATCAACGGCAAGCTCCCCGCCTGCCTGACCGCCTCCCTGGCCGCCTATATCGCCTTCTACAGCAACGACGTGCAGTCGCTCACCGAAAAGGGCCTGGTCTGCCGCCGTCCCAAGGGCAACGAGTACACCGTATCCGACGACCGCTGGGTGCTGGAGTTCTACTGGGCGCACAAGGACGACACCGCCGCCGAGCTGACCCATGCCGTGCTGACCAACGCCGATATGTGGGGCCAGGATCTGACCCAGCTGCCCGGCTTTGAGCAGCAGGTGGCCGATTGCCTGAGCGTCATCCGCAGGGAAGGCGCGCTGGCCGCCATGATGGCCTGCCTGTAAAAACCCGGGAGGGGCAACAGATGAACAAGCTTGTACGCATTACGGATAAAGACATGGTGGCCGTGGCGCTGCAGCCCCTGGAGGCGGGCAGCACGGTCAGCTATGGCGCGGGCGAAGTCAGCCTGCTCGGCGACCTGCCCATGGGCCACAAGGTTGCTCTGCGGGACATCAAAAAAGGCGAGCCCGTGATCAAATACGGCTTCCCCATCGGCGAGGCCACGAAGGATATCCCCCAGGGCGCGCACGTGCATACCCATAACCTGCATACCCTGCTCAGCGGCGCCAAGGAATATACCTGGCAGCCCACCCATCCGGTGACCGAGCCCCAGGCTCCCGCCTCCTTTATGGGCTATCCCCGCAAAAACGGACGTCCGGGCATCCGCAACGAGCTGTGGATCCTGCCCACGGTGGGCTGCGTCAACGACGTGGCCAAGGCCCTGGTGCAGCGGGCGCAGAAGCTGGCGGGCGGCCCTGTGGAGGGCGTGTACGCCTTCCCCCATCCCTACGGCTGCAGCCAGCTGGGCGACGACCAGAACAATACCCGCAAGGTGCTGGCCAGCCTGGCCACCCATCCCAACGCCGGCGGCGTGCTGGTGCTGGGTCTGGGCTGCGAAAACAGCGGCATCGAACAGATCAAGCCCTATATGGGCGATTACGATCCCAGCCGCGTGCGCTTTCTGATCTGCCAGCAGGCGGAGGATGAGCTGGAGGCCGGCATGCAGCTGCTGGAGGAGCTGGCGGCCAACATGCAGTCGGACAAGCGCGTGTCCTGCACCGCCGATCAGCTGGTGGTGGGCCTCAAATGCGGCGGCTCCGACGGCCTGTCAGGCATCACGGCCAACCCCACCATCGGCGTGTTCAGCGATCTGCTCACCGCCATGGGCGGCAGCACCATCCTGACCGAGGTGCCGGAGATGTTCGGCGCGGAAACCATCCTGATGAACCGCTGTGAAAACGAGGAGCTGTTCCATAAGACGGTTTCGCTGATCAACGACTTCAAGGGCTACTTTGAGTCCTACCATATGCCGGTATACGAGAACCCCTCCCCCGGCAACAAGGCCGGCGGTATCACTACCCTGGAGGACAAGGCCCTGGGCTGCACCCAGAAGAGCGGCTCCAGCGCGGTGCGCGGCGTGCTCAAATACGGCGAGCATGTGGAAAACAAGGGCCTCAATCTGCTCTCCGCCCCGGGCAACGACCTGGTGGCCGCCACCGCCCTGGCGGTATCCGGCGCGCAGCTGATCCTGTTCTCCACCGGCCGCGGCACGCCCTTCGGCTGCCCGGTGCCCACCATCAAGATCGCCTCCAACAGCCCCCTGGCCCAGCACAAAAAGAACTGGATCGACTTTAATGCCGGCCGCCTGCTGGACGGCATGACGCTGGACGAGCTGGGCGCGGAGCTGATGGAATACGTGCTGGCCGTGGCCAGCGGCCATCCTGCCCGCAACGAGCAGAACGGCTTCCACGATCTGGCGATCTTCAAGCAAGGCGTAACACTCTAATTTACATATTAAAAGGAGGAATTCCCTATGACTGAAATGATGCAGCAGCTCAAAAAGATCGGTATTATCCCCGTGGTGGTCCTGAACGACGCCAAGGATGCTCTGCCCCTGGCCCGCTGCCTGATGGAGGGCGGCCTGCCCTGCGCCGAGGTGACCTTCCGCACCGCCGCCGCCGAGGAATCCATCCGTCAGATGGTCAAAGCCTATCCCGATATGATCGTGGGCGCCGGCACCGTGCTGACCTGCGAGCAGGCTGACCACGCCATCGACGCCGGCGCCAAGTTCATCGTCAGCCCCGGCTTCAACCCCAAGGTGACCGAGTATGTGCTCAAAAAGGGTGTCCCCATGACCCCCGGCGTCCAGACCCCCACCGAGATCGAAGCCGCCCTGCAGTTTGACCTGGACGTGGTCAAGTTCTTCCCCGCCGAGCCCGCCGGCGGCCTCAAGATGATCAAGGCGCTGGCCGCTCCCTATGTGGGCCTGCAGTTCATGCCCACCGGCGGCATCAACGCCAACAACGTGCGCGATTATCTGGCCTATGACCGTATCGTGGCCTGCGGCGGCAGCTGGATGGTAAACGGCAGCCTGGTAAAGGAAGGCAAATTTGACGAGATCCTGGCCATGGTGCGCGAGGCCGCCGATATCGTCAAGGAGATCCGGGGCTGAGAGCAGCCTCCGCTTTCCCCATCAATAAAAGGAGAATGACCCAATGAGAGCGTTTCTGGATAAGGATTTCCTGCTGGATACCGTCACCGCGCGGGTGCTGTTTCACGACGTGGCCGAAAAGTGCCCAATTATCGACTACCATTGCCACCTGAGCCCCAGGGAGATCTATGAGGATATCCGCTATGAGAACATCACCCAGGTTTGGCTGGGCGGCGATCATTACAAATGGCGTCTGATGCGCAGCGCCGGCGTTCCCGAAAAATACATCACCGGCGACGCCACCGATTATGAAAAGTTTGAAAAATACGCCGAGGTGCTGGGCAAGGCCATCGGCAATCCCCTGCACCACTGGAGCCACCTGGAGCTGCGCCGCTTCTTCGGCTACAACGGCATCCTGAACAAGCAGACCGCCCCCGAGGTGTGGAAGCTGGCCAACGAGAAGCTGCAGAGCGAGGGCTACACCAGCCGCGGCCTGATCATGATGAGCAACGTGGATACCATCTGCACCACCGATGATCCCGTGGACAGCCTGGAATGGCACGAAAAGCTGGACGCCGATAAGGCCTTCCCCGTGACCGTGCTGCCCGCCTGGCGGCCGGATAAGGCCATGAACCTGGAAAAGGAAACCTACCTGGATTACCTGGCCCAGCTGGAAAAGGCCGCCGGCGTGACCATCGCCTCCTTTGAGGATCTCAAAAAGGCGCTGCACATCCGTTTGGACTTCTTTGCCGCCCACAAGTGCACCCTGAGCGACCACGCCCTCAACTACGTGATGTACGCTCCCGCCACCGACAAGGAGATCGAGACCATCTTTGCCGCCCGCCTGAACGGCAAGCTGCCCTCCGCCCAGGAGGAGGCCATATTCAAGTATGCCTTCATGACCTACGTGGCCGGCGAATACAAGGAGCGCGGCTGGGTGATGCAGCTGCATTACGGCTGCCGCCGGGACAACAACCCCATCATGTTTGCCAAGATGGGCCCGGATACCGGCTTTGACTGTGTGGACAATTACGCGCCCTCCGCGCAGACCGCCGCCTTCCTGGGCGCGCTGCAGGAGGCCGACAAGCTGCCCAAGACCATCCTGTACAGCCTGAACACCAACGACAACGCCGCCATTGATACCATCCTGGGCTGCTTCCAGAACGAGGCCGCCGTGGGCTATATCCAGCATGGCTCCGCCTGGTGGTTCAACGATCACTTTGACGGCATGAGCGATCAGCTCAAATCCCTGGCCAGCTTGGGCTATCTGGCGGGCTTCGTGGGCATGCTGACCGACAGCCGCTCCTTCCTGAGCTATCCCCGGCATGAGTACTTCCGCCGCATCCTGTGCCGCATCTTCGGCCAGTGGGTGGAGGAAGGCTTCTACCCCGAGGACGTGGAAACCCTTAAGGAGATCGTGGGCGATATCAGCTACGGCAACGCCAAGCGGTACTTCAACTTTGCCAAGAAGGAAATCTGATTCCCTTTCGTTTTCCCGCCCGCATGCATCCCGCATGCGGGTATTTTTTTGCGGGTATTTTTAATGTTTATCGATTTACTTTCGCGCTTTAATGTGCTAATATAATATATAAATACATTGGAGAGGAAGGCCGGAAACCATGAAAGGCGCAAAAAAGGAGCGCAGCATGCCCCTGTATGAGGCGATCCTGAACCTCAAAGATCTGGACGAATGCTGCCGTTTTTTTGACGATCTGTGCACGCCGGGCGAGCTGCGCAGCATGGAGCAGCGCTATGACGTGGCCACCTATCTTTTGCAGGATCAGGTTTATCTGGAGATCCTGGAAAAGACCGGTGCCAGCAGCGCCACCATCAGCCGCGTACGCCGCAACATCCTGGATAATGAGGACGGCGGCATGATGCGCGAGGTGATCCTGCGCCAGGGCCTGGCCGATAAAAAAGCGGACTGATTCAAAAGAAAGGGAGAAACGATGGAGCGTTATTATCAGCCGGAAATTGAAACGGCCAGCCGGGAGCAAATCCAGGCCTGGCAGGACGAGCGCCTGGTAAAGCAGGTGCGCCACGTATGGGAAAACGTCCCTTATTACCGCAAAAAGATGGAAGAGAACGGCGTAACGCCCGATGATATCCACGGCACGGCCGATCTGCACAAGCTCCCCTTTTTGAGCAAGGCGGATCTGCGGGAGGCCTATCCCTACGGGCTGGTGGGCGTGCCGCTGAAGGACTGCGTGCGCATCCAATCCACCAGCGGCACCACCGGCAAGCGCGTGGTGGCCTTCTATACCCAGGGCGATATTGACCTTTGGGAGGATTGCTGCGCCAGGGCCATCACGGCGGCGGGCGGCACAAACGAGGACGTATGCCAGGTGTCCTACGGCTATGGCCTGTTCACAGGCGGTCCCGGTCTCAACGGTGGCAGCCATAAGGTGGGCTGCCTGACCGTGCCCACCTCCAGCGGCAACACCGAGCGGCAGATCATGTTTATCCGCGATCTGAACGCCACCATCCTTTGCTGTACGCCCTCCTACGCCGCCTATATCGGCGAAACCATGAAGGAGATGGGCCTGACTCCGGATCAGATTCCGCTGAAGGCCGGCATCTTTGGCGCGGAGGCCTGGAGCGAGGAGATGCGCCAGAGCATCCAGGATACCCTGGGCATCAAGGCTTACGATATTTACGGCCTGACGGAGCTGAGCGGCCCCGGCGTAGCCTTTGAGTGCAGCGCGCAAAGCGGCATGCACATCAACGAGGACCATTTTATCGCCGAGGTCATCGATCCCGAGACCGGCGAGCCGCTGCCTGACGGTCAGCAGGGCGAATTGGTATTCACCGCCATCGATAAGCAGGCCTTCCCGCTGCTGCGCTACCGCACCCGGGATATCTGCGTGCTGAGCCACGAAAAATGCAGCTGCGGCCGCACCCACGTCAAAATGAGCAAGCCCCGCGGCCGCACCGATGATATGCTGATCATCCGCGGGGTCAACGTGTTCCCCTCCCAGATCGAAACCGTGCTGCTCAACCAGGGATACTCCGCCAACTACCAGATCATCGTGGACCGTGTGCGCAACACCGACACGCTGGATATCCAGGTGGAGATGACGCCCGAGATGTTTACCGATAACATGGGCGAAATCAGCGAGCGGCAGAAGAAGCTGGTGGAGGGCCTGCGCGCCATGCTGGGCCTGACCGCCAAGGTCACCCTGGTGGCGCCCAAATCCATCGTGCGCAGCGAAGGCAAGGCTGTGCGCGTGATCGATAAACGCAAAATTTGAGGAGGCATCAAAATGAGCGTAAAACAGATCTCCGTCTTTATGGAAAACAAGCCCGGCGCGCTGCTTTCCATGACCACCGTGCTGGCCGAGCACAACATCGACATCCGCGCCTTCACCCTGGCCGAAACCAGCGATTTCGGCATCGTGCGCATCATCGTGGACGATGTGTACAAAACCTCCACCGCCCTCAAGGACATGGGCTTCGTCTACAGCATCAGCAACGTGCTGGGCGTGGTGATCCCGGATGTGCCCGGCGGCCTTAACCAGGTATTGCAGATCCTCACCGAAGAGAATATCAACGTGGACTACATGTACGCCTTCCAGGGCGGCAAAAACATCAGCGGCGCTTACATGATCTTTAAGGTGGCCGATGCCAACAAGGCATCCGCCGTGCTCACCGGCCGGGGCATCCAGCTGGTGGACCAGGAAGCGCTGGACCGGATGTAATCCTGACCAGGGATGGGAAAACGCTCGCTTTCCCTTCGCTCAGAATCAATAAAAAAGACAGCGGATCAAAACGGTTCGCTGTCTTTTTTGATGAAACAAGCGGCTTTATTACGGGTTTCAGCCCATCCGCGCCACCGATTTTTTGCGGCATACCGGCAGAAAGAATCCATCTGGATGATCGGCAATCCGACATGGCACAAAAAAATAAATGATTGTTGCGCAATTGCGCAATCGGCAGCTGTTTATTCTCAATTATGTCAAAATTATGAGCTGGCGGATATGGACTTTGCACATCGGATATGGTATAATCAGGGTGGTGAAGAAGCTTTGTTTTTTCGCCCCGACGGCAGGACGCCCACGCCGGATTTCGCGGCTTGAATCGCTGATCCGATCCCAGCAAAAGCGCGCTGTCCCTTCCGAAAAGCTGATGATTGACCTGTGTCCTCCCATCCCGGGACGCGCAGCCGTTCATCCGCCCATCCCCTCAACGGAAGCTTCCATCCCGTACCAGACGACTTGCTGGGCGGGCTGCGCTTCCTGCAAAAACAGCGCCCAGGCGACACGGATCAATCCGGGCCGTCCTGGCGGAGCCATGCCCGGAGGATGTTTTCGCATGTATATTTACTGTCTTTTTTGCGAAACGGTCAAATGCGGCTATGTTGCCAGAACAGCCGAGGAAAAATTTGGCTGCCGCGCCATCTGCCCCAAGCAGGTGCAGCACACCTGGCACAAGGGCGATATGGTGGACATCGTGCATGATCTGCTGCCTGGATACGTCTTTTTGTATCTGGAGAAGGCGCTGGATATCGCCGCGGTAAGGACGATCCATGGGGTCATCCGCTGCCTGAGCGACGGGGACGGCCAATACCGTTTGACCGGCGGCGACGAGCAGTTTGCCCTGATGCTGCTGCACAAGGATGGCGTCATCGGCAAGACCAAGGTATACCAGGAGGGCCAGATGATCCGCATCTGCGAGGGCGTATACGAGGGCGTGGAGACACGCATCCTGAAGGTCAACCGCCAGAAAGGACGCATGCAGATCGAGATCCCCTTTGCCCACAGGACCATCAAAACCTGGGTGGAATTTGAAATCGTAACCGACGAAGGCTTGAGCGGAGGATAAATCCGTCGCTTTTCCATACGCAAGAACGGAGTTCAGCCATGACAGAACAGCTTCCAAGCGGAAACCAGACAAACGAAAATATCCAGGCGCTTCCCCCGGAGAGCACGGCGCGGTATTATACCGGCATCGACTGGGTATCTTTGATCTTCCGCCTGCTCGAGAATATCCACTGGATCCTGCTCACCGCAATTGTTTTTGCGGCGGCCGCCGGGATTTATGTAAAAACCAACGTGACGCCGATCTACCAGGCCACCAGCAAGATCTATATCGCCGGATCGGAAACCGCCATCTCCCTCTCCGATATCCAGCTTGGCTCCAGCCTGGCCAAGGATTACCAGGAGGTATTCAAGATCTGGCACGTGCACGAAATGGTGGACGAGCGCCTGGGACTCAATTACAGCTATTCGCAGCTGACCAATATGGTATCGGTGAGCAATCCGGACGGCTCCCATCTGCTGTATATCAACGTTAAATCCTCCAATCCGGAAGAAGCGAAGCTGATGGCCGATACCTACGCCGAGGTGGTGCAGGAGTTTATCGCCGAAAAAATGGAGCTGCGCAAGCCCCAGCTGCTGGAGGTGGCCCAGGTTCCCGGCGCGCCCATCTCCCCCAATCTTAAATCCACCGTGATCAACGCCTTCCTGATCGGGCTGTTTGTCTCCGCGGCCATCGTGGTGTTTCTCTATCTGATGGATGACAAGCTGCGCACCGCCGACGATATCGAAAAATCCTCCGGGCTGGCAACGCTGGGCGCGCTCTCCGTACAGGAGTTCAAGGACAATGAAATCGTGACGCGCTTCGATGTGGAGGCCGTTCCCCCGCATACCGCCGTGATCCGCAGGGATCTATCTCTGGACTACGCGGGCGACGAAGCCATCAATACCATTTGCTCCGGCATTCTGTTTGCCGGAAAGGCTGCCCGGCGCATCGCCATTACCAGCCATGAGGCCAATAACGGAAAGTCCTTCCTGACCATCCGCATCGCCGCCAGCATGGCCAGGCGCGGCAAAAAGGTGCTGCTGATCGACGCCGACCTCCGCAAATCCATGCTGATCGGCCAGTACCACATCGTCCATACCAAACTGGGCCTGGCCCATTATCTTTCCGGCCAATGCGCCATGGAGGCCATCCTTTACCCCACCAACATCCCCAATTTGCACCTGATCCCCGTGGGTGAAACGGTCAAGACCCCGCTGCCGCTGCTGACCTCCGAGGAGTTTGAGCAGCTGATGGAAACGGTCGGGAGCGGATACGATCTGGTGCTGGTGGATACGCCGCCGGTGGGCATCGTGATCGACGCAGCGGAAATCGCCAAGCACTGCGATGGCAGCCTGCTGGTATTGGAATACAACAAGCAGACCAAAGGCGCGCTCAAGCAGATGCAAAAAACCATGGAACAGACAAAAACTCCTGTCATCGGCTGCGTGATCAATAACGTTAGCCTGAAAAAGCTGGCGCAGAAGCGGTACTACTATCAGTACGGCGGCGGATATTATTCCTACTACGGCAAGGATGACACCGGGAAGGAGAAAAAAGAAAAATCCTCCCTCCGGCACAGGAGCCATAAGCAATGAGCGCCGACAGAAGAAAAATCCTGATACGCACCGCAATTTTCTGCATGATCGCGCTGGCGCTGCTGCTTGGCTGGCTCAAGTACATTGACGAATCCCAGAAGGAGCAGTACCCCGAGGAGCGCTCGGAGGGGACCGCGGAATTCATGCAGTCCGGCGCGGTGGAATATCAGGGGGATCGCTACCGCAAAACCCCGGCGGTCACCACCCTGCTGATCGGCGGCATCGATCATGGCGCCAGCGTCAGCGAGGGCGTGAGCACCAGCCGGTACAGGAACGGCGGCCAGGCGGACTTTTTGCTGCTGCTGGCCATCGACCATACCAACCAGCAGATCCACCAGCTGCAGATCGACCGCGACGCCATGGCCGAGGCTACGGTGCTCAGCGTGTATGGCCGGGAAACCGGCACGCGCGTCATGCAGATCTGCCTGGCGCACAGCTATGGCGCAAACAAAACCGAGAACGCGCGCTATACCCAGCGGGCAGTGCAAAACCTGTTGGGCGGCGAAATTCAGATTACCGGCTATTACATGGTGGATTACAGCGCCGTATCCGTCCTGAACGATTTGCTGGACGGCGTAACGGTGGTGGTTCCCGACGACATGACCAGCGTTGACCCCGCCTGGACCCTGGGCAGCACAGTCACCCTGACCGGCAGCCAGGCGGAAACCTTTGTCCGCGCCAGAAAATCGGTGGGCGAGGGCACCAACCTGGAGCGCATGGGCCGGCAGAGCGAGTTCATGCAAAAGGCCATCATCCGGCTGCGTGAAAAGCTGTCGGCCGATACCGGCTTTGGAGCGCAGGTGCTGACAGCGCTCAAAAAAAACGCCGCCGCCAGCCTCTCCGATCAGGAGCTGCTGGAGGAGGTGTACAGCTCCCTGCGCTATACGGTGCTGCCGGTGGAATACCTGGCGGGCGAATACCGCATCGGAGAGAGCGGATATATGGAATTTTACCCCGCGGAAAACAGCACCCATGATTGGATCATGCGCCATTTATACACAAAAGAGTAACCCTAGACTCGACCACAGAAAAAACGGAGGACCGCAACCATGAAAAAGCTTGTATCGCTGCTCCTCGCCCTCTCCCTGATCATCGTGGCGCCGCTGATGGCGTCCGCCGTGGATTCCATTGAAGCGCCCGTAACGCCGCCCGATATCGAGGATATCATCGAGGATCACCAGACCACCTACGAAGTCATCATTCATTATGTATACCCCGATGGCACGCCCGCCGCGCCCGATGAAACCGACCACGTGGATACCGATCAGACCATTACCGTGCCCTCCCCGGATATTCCCAGTCACACGCCCACTCAGTATTTTATCACTGTATCCCATCCCACACGGGATATGGAGTTTACCGTGATCTACGTACCGGGGTATTATAACATTGAGGATTACGATACCCCGCTGGGCATCGGCGCCACCATCATGAACCTGGGCGTCTGCATCGAGTAACCTTTCCCTTTGTTCCGCATGTCCAAAGAACAGGAGCGTCACCATGAAAAAAGCATTCTGCATCCTTTTATCCCTTCTCCTCTTGATCAGCACAGCCGCCGGATATGCCGAGGAAGAAACCTTCCATGCGGAAGACGGCGAGGAGGAAATCCTCCTGCTTGACGATGAAGAAGAGGCGGCCGATGATTTATCTGAAGATGATCTCTGGGCGGACGTGGAGCTTGTGCCCTATGATTACAGCGATATCACCATCGGCAACCCCAATCCGCTGCATGGCCAGTTCTTTACGGATCTATGGGGCAACGATACCAGCGATATCGATGTGCGCTATCTGGTGAACGGCTATAATCTGGTCACCTGGGACACCGCCAACAGCTATTTCCGGTTCGATTACTCGGTGGTTTCCGGCGCGATGGTGACCGATGATGAGGAAGGCAACCGCGTTTACCTGATGGCGATCAGCAGTGATCTGTATTATTCCGACGGCACGCCCATCAACGCCCGGGATTACGCCTTCTCCGCCCTGCTGCAAAGCAGCCCGCTGATCTCCGAGCTGGGCGGGCGTCCCATGAATCTGGATTTTCTGGTGGGCTATAAGGAATATGCCGCGGGTGAAACGCCTTTCATCTCCGGCCTGCGCCTGATCTCCGATAATCTGATCCAGTTCACCGTCCGGGCGGACGCGCTCCCCTATTTCTATGAATTCTCCCGTCTGGCCTTCTACCCCTACCCCATCCACATCCTGGCGCCCGGCTGCGCTGTGTATGATGACGGGGAGGGCGCGTACATCGGCAGCGAGGATCCCGCCGCTGAAGGCAGCCCCTTCACCGCCGATCTGCTGCGGCAGACGATCCTGGATCCGGTCACCGGCTATCAGATCCATCCCGATCCGGTTTCCGGCCCCTATCGCCTGATCTCCTATGATGGGCAAAATGCGAAATTCGAGATCAACCCCTATTACAAGGGCAATGAAGACGGCAAAAAGCCGCGCATCCAGCGTCTGACCTACACCCTGGCAAATAACGATACCATGATCCAGGATCTGCAGGAAGGCAAGTTTGCCCTGCTGAACAAAACGACATTGGCCTCCGCCATTGCCCAGGGTCTGGCCCTCTGCGCCGAAAGCCCCCAGTACACCCGCAGCACATATCCCCGCATCGGCCTGACCTATATTTTCTTCAATCCCGAAAGCCCGCTGACTCAGCAGCTGCAGCTGCGCCAGGCGGTGGCCCGCTGCCTGGATGACGATCAGTTCATCGCCGACTACGTGGGGCCTTTTGGCCTGAAAACCGATGCCCTCTACGGCCTGGGACAATGGATGTACAGCGCGTCCGTTGGCGCTATCCCCTATCCCGTGCACCTGCCTGAGGACGCCACCGCCGCCGATATTGCCGATTTCGAGAAGGCTCAGGCTGACTGGGAAAAGCTTAATCTGGAAGGCTTGACCCGCTATCCGCTGGATACAGCTGCCGCCAATACGCTTCTGAACCAGGCCGGATGGACGCTGAACGAGCAGGGCTCCCCCTTCACGCCGGGCGTTGATACGATGCGCGCCCGCATGGCCGATGGGAGCCTCCAGCGCCTGGAGCTTACCTTGGGCTACCCAAACGACGAAAGCCTGGAGCAGACCTTCCTGACCGACTTCAAGGATCATCTGTCCGAGGTCGGCGTTTCGCTGACGCTGGTGCCGCTTGATTTCGAAGCCATTGTAGAAACCCACAGCACCCATCAGTTTGACGCGCTGGATCTGATCTATCTGGGCGACAACTTTAACATCAGCTTTGATCCGGCGCTGTTCTTCGCGGACGCCTCCGCCGCGGCGCAGGCCGATGCCGATTCGCTGGCGGCCGTTTATCAGGAGCTGTACGCTCTGTCCCTGGATATGGACCGCACCGAACCGGGCGACATCCTCAGCTACATGAAAAAATGGGTTCTGTTCCAGCAGCGCTTCTCCGAGCTGCTGCCGCTGATCCCCATTTACACCAACATCTACTTTGATTTTTACACCCGCGAGCTCACCGATTACTGGATCGAGGAAAACGTATCCTGGGCCCAGGCCATCGTGCCCGCCCGCATGCGCTCCATCCGGACAGCGGACGACAGCATCGAAGCCGTTACGCTGGAGCTCTCCTACCTGAACGGCAATGCCGAGCTGGACCTGGCTTCCCTGGTTACCCACCCCGAGCACGAAGAGGCGGATTATTCCGCCGGCGCGCTGGCTCGCTTCCCCGCCGAGGTGCGCGAGCAGGTGCCCGCTGAATTCCGCACCATCAACGAATTCGTGGCCGGCATTCTGCCCGAGGATATTGAAGATGAACCCACCATCACCCTGAGCTATACCTTCCAGACCCCCTACGCCGCAGATGAGCCGGTCTATGTGCTTTTCGGCATTCCCGGCCAGGGAAGCGACGTGGAATGGATCGTCCAGGAGGGCGTCGGCCTTGCCGATGGCCGCGTCAATGTGGTGCTGGAAAAGGCGCAATGGGAACGGCTGGTCGGCATCACCTTCGCAATCGCCGTGGTGAGCAAATAAGGAAGGCCGCGCTCGTTTATCCCCCGTTTCACTCCCGTCGATTGCGAGGTGTCCATGGCTGGCTATAACGGTTT
The DNA here is from genome assembly GCA_902787835.1 of uncultured Eubacteriales bacterium. Taxonomy (GTDB): domain Bacteria; phylum Bacillota; class Clostridia; order Christensenellales; family Aristaeellaceae; genus SFMI01. Next base: position 164 of record CADAHU010000008.1, on the reverse strand, counting down.
GTATAACCGATATATAAAACGAGCGATCGGTTTTCTTCTTGCCGTTCCGATGACGCTCATTGCCCTTCCTGCTTTTCTGATCATCAGCGCTTCCATTGTATTGGATGACGGCTTTCCCGTTTTTTACCGTCCCCTGCGCGGTGGATATAAGGGCAAGTCGTTCA
>CADAHU010000007.1 GCA_902787835.1 uncultured Eubacteriales bacterium | reverse complement strand
CCGCGCTGATAGATGTGCATTTCGCAGGGAATGCCGTGCTCCCGCAGGGCACAGGCCAGCAGCAGGCTGTTTTCCACCGGCACGGCGCCGTCCTCCCAGGTGTGCCACAGGAAGGTGGGCGGGGTATCGTCGGTCACCTGCTTTTCCAGGGATACGGTATCGGCCAGCGCCGCCTCCTGCTCGCTCAGCAGATTCTCGATGCTGCCGCGGTGTGCAAAGGGGCCGGCGGTGATCACCGGATAGCAAAGCAGCATGGCGTCCGGGCGGCAGGCAGCGCCCTGCGGCAGGGTATGCCAGCGGATGCCGATGTGCGCCGCCGCGTGGCCACCGGCGGAGAAGCCCATCACGGCGATCTTGTTTGCGTCGCAGAGCCATTCCTCCGCGTGGGCGCGGGCGTAAGCCACCGCTTCGGCGGCCTCCCGCAGCGCCAGGGGATAGCGGGCCGGGGCCACGCTGTAATGCACCACCGCCGCCTGGATGCCCAGGCCCAGCAGGCGCAGCGCCACCGGCTCGGCCTCCCGATCGCTGCGGTAGGCGTACGCGCCGCCCGGGAATACCAGCGCCAGCGGCCGGCGGCGGCTTTCCTCCACCGCCCGGTTGTCGGTCAGATAGGTTTCCAGCACCACGCCGGTCTCCGGCAGGGTGATGCGTTCGTGCCGCATGGAATCATCTCCTGTTTTTTATTCGGCTTTTTCCGTTTCGATCTTCTTCAGGGTATCGCGATAGATTTCCTGCCGCAGCGCAGTGAGCCATTCCGAAAACGCCACGGCGTCGAAGGCGTAGGTTTTGTTGAGCTCGTATTCATGCGCTTCCCAGGTGGAGAGGGGGGATTCGTTATGCTGGATCACGGCTTCCAGCTTATCGAAGGCTTTATACAGCCTGGCCTCCGGCGTTTGCTGCGCGTCCATCTCCCGATAGAGCGCCGTCATTTTATCGGATACTTCCTTCGGCAGGGAGCGCACCCAGCGGTCCAGCAGCGTATCCTCGGTTTCCCGATCGGCTTCCGTTTTGCGAAAGGTGGGGATATCGCCGGTGAAGCACTCGCCCAGATCATGGATCAGGCACATGCGCATCACTTTGTTCATATCCAGATCGGGAAACTCGCCCTCGGCCAGGAAGGCCATCAGCGTGATCCGCCAGCTATGCTCGGCCACGCTTTCCACCCGGCCGCGGCTGGTGGTGCAGTGGCGCGGCGTATCCTTCAGCCGCTCCGCCACGTGCAGGATCTCCAAATATTCCCTTGCGTCCATCCCTTGCCTCCGGCATCTTCGTCAGTCGATAAAGTCAAACTGCATATCCTCGATCTGCACCGTATCGCCCTGGCCCGCGCCGGCCTTGCGCAGGGCGTCGATCACGCCGGTGCGGCGCAGGGTCAGGTGGAACCATTTCATGCTGTCGGTGTCCTCAAAGTTGACGCTGTTGATCAGCCGCTCCATGGCAGCGCCTTCCACGATGTACACGCCGCCGGCCTTTTTGACCTCGTAGCCGCTCAGATCGGGCAGATCATCCAGGAATTCCTCCTGCTCGTAGGGCGTCACCGGCGGCAGCTCGCGCAGGCGGGCCTCGATGGCGTCCAGCAGGGCGTCGAAGCCCTGGTGCGCTGCGGCGGATACGGGGTACACCGGCACGTCCGGGTATTTTTCCCGGAACATCTGCAGGTATTCCTCGCCGTCCGGCAGGTCCATCTTGTTGGCCGCCACGATCTGCGGCCTGGCTTTCAGATCGCCGTAGCGATCCAGCTCCAGGTTGATGGCCTCGTAATCCTCCAGGGGATCCCGGCCCTCGCTGCCCGCCATATCGATCACGTGCACCAGCAGGCGGGTGCGCTCCACGTGCCGCAGAAAATCATGGCCCAGCCCCGCGCCGTCCGCCGCGCCCTCCACCAGGCCGGGAATATCGGCCATCACGTAGTCCATGCCGTGGCGGCGCACGATGCCCAGGTTGGGCGTCAGGGTGGTAAAGTGATAGTTGGCGATCTTGGGCTGCGCCCGGGTCACCACGCTCAGGATGGTGCTCTTGCCCACGTTGGGAAAGCCCACCAGGCCGATATCGGCGATGGTTTTGAGCTCCAGTGTAAACTTGAAGGGCTGGGTGGTCACGCCGGGCTTGGCAAAGTTGGGCGCCTGCCGGGTGGGGGTGGCGAAGCGCGCGTTGCCCCAGCCGCCCCGGCCGCCGTGCAGCAGGATGCGCCGCTGGCCGTCCTCAAACATATCGGCCACGATCTGGCCGTTTTCCGCGCGCACCACCGTGCCCACCGGCACTTTGATCACCAGATCCTCGCCGTTTTTGCCGGTGCGGCGCTCGCCGCGGCCATCCTCGCCGTTCTGGGCCATGTATTTGGCCTTCATGCGAAAATCCAGCAACGTATGCATATTGCCGTCGGCCAGCAGCACGATGCTGCCGCCATCGCCGCCGTCGCCGCCATCCGGCCCGCCGTTGAGCACAAATTTTTCACGGTGGAAGGATACGCAGCCGTTGCCGCCGTTGCCCGCCTTGGCGGAAAAAGGCGCTTTGTCCACAAATAATGCCATGCTTTACTCCTTTGCCGCTTCGGGGGAGAAATGCTCGAAGGCCCACAGCACCGCGATGCCCGCGATGGCCGCCAGCACGCCGATCCAGGTGACGGAGGCCACCTCCCGGGCCACGCAGGCGATGCTGCCCACCACGAAGCCGAAGATCGCCGCGTAGGTGACGGCGGCGTGGTTCTTGAGCAGATACTTGATCAGCTTGGAGCAGAACACCAGGCCCAGCACCACGCCGATGCCGAAGGGCAGCAGCAGCGCCACCGCCGATCCGGTCTCCGCGCCGAAGCTGGTCAGCGCGCTCACCGCCGCGATGATCTTGGGATACACGCCCAGCAGCAGCATCACAAAGGAGCCGCTGATGCCGGGGATGATCATGGTGGAGGAGGCGACGGCGCCGTACAGCAGCATCAGCAGCACCTGGCCTACGTCGATGCTGCCCATGGCGGCGGTGGCTTTGGCGGCCTCCTTGGCCTCCGCGTTATTGCCGGCGGCGATCATGGGGATCATGATGCCGAAGCCCACCAGGAAGGCGATGGCCGTGGAGGCGGTGATGCGCACCTTGCCCTGCTTGCCGTCCGGCAGGAAAGCGCTGCGGAACAGCATGGGCAGGCTGCCCAGGATCACGCCGATGAAGAACAGGAAGGTTTCCGAGCGGAATTTGCCCTCCAGCAGCAGATCCATCAGCTTGCCGAAGGCCAGGATGCCCACTGCCAGGCCGATGCCGAAGGTGAGCAGGAATTTCCATTCTTTTTTGATATTGCGGATGGGATCGCTCAGGATGCCGATGAGCCGCTCATAAACGCCGAATACCACGGCCATGGTGCCGCCCGATACGCCGGGGATCACGTTGGCCATGCCGAACATCACGCCGGCCAGAATAAAAAACAGTTGCTGAGACATGGTAGCTTTTCTCTCCTTGTGCATGAATCGGTGTCCATAAAACACCAATTATAAATTATAGCTTATTATTGGTAAAAAGTACAGCATAAAAAAGCGGATCCGGGGGATCCGCCATGGCAGGGGATTATATGCCGCCGCTTTGTTCCTTCAGGTATTCCGCGGCCGTCAGGCAGCGGGGATGCTCAAGGCGCAGCGATAAAAAGTCCTTGTCGCCCGTCAATATGATATCCACATCGTATACGATGGCGGCATTCAGGATCGGCAGATCGGTGGCGTCGCGGATCAGCCTGTCCGCGTGCCGCACGGCCGGAATCATTTCATAGGAGAACTCCGCCAGGAATAATTCCGCATCGGGCAGCAATTGCGGCGCTTTGCGCTCCAGAATGCTGCGCAGCTCCGATATGTTTTGATCGCACAGCACGGGCGTATGGTTGGCGGAGGCATGAAAGAGCGCCTGCGCCGGTTTTGAGCGCGGAAAAAGCAGGGCGGAAAACAGGATGTTTGTATCGATCAGAATACGCACGCAGGTTTATCTCCCGTAGCGGACTTCGTCCACCAGGCGCTGAACATCTTCTTCATTGGACACACCCAGCGCCGCGGCCGCTCCGGAGAAAGCGCTCTGCGCCTTTGCGATTGCCTGCGCGGAGGCGTTGGAAAGCACGATATCCCCATTGGGCTTTTGATAAAAAAGCACTTTGTCGCCGGATTTCAGCCCCAGCAGACGCCGGATCTCCACGGGAACGGTGATTTGGCCGTTGGAGGATACTTTGGCAAGATTCATGGGATCTCCTTTCTTTTCTTTAAATCTAAAGAATTTTTGAGGTCTGATATCATTATAGCATGTATGAACGGGGAAGTAAAGGAATAAGGATGGAATTTGATTCCTTTTACCGCCCATCTTTTATACAAAAGGCTTTACAAATCGGTGATTTATGGCTATAATACCATCATATTCGGCCTTGAAGGAGAACGCCCGTTTTTGTCCGTACAGAGAGCCGCGCGGGGGTGCAAGCGCGGAGGGAGGGGACGGGCCGCTCGCTCCGGAGCTGCGATGCTGAAATCATCAGGCGTCGCGGGCGCGCCCGTTACAGCGCAAACGAGGGGCGGCGAAAGCCGCAAGCAAAGTGGTACCGCGAAACAGCCAGTTTCGTCTTTGTAGGACGGGAGGGCTGTATTTATTTTTGAGGAGGCAATCATGCGCGAGATTCCGATGTACGACCCCGCGAAAATCGAAAAGAAGTGGCAGAAGGTATGGGCGGACAACAAGGCCTTTGCCGCCACCAACGATTACAGCAAGCCCAAGTATTACACCCTGATCGAGTTCCCCTATCCCTCGGGCGCGGGCCTGCACGTGGGCCATCCCCGGCCCTATACCGCCCTGGATATCGTGGCCCGCAAGCGCCGCATGCAGGGCTATAATGTGCTGCATCCCATCGGCTGGGACGCCTTTGGCCTGCCCACCGAGAACTACGCCATCAAAAACCACGTGCACCCGGCGGAGATCACCAAAAAGAATATCGATCATTTCCGCCAGCAGCTGCAGATGCTGGGCTTCTCCTTCGATTACGACCGCGAGGTGGATACCACCGATCCCAAATATTACAAGTGGACCCAGTGGATCTTCCTGCAGATGTTCAAGCGCGGCCTGGCCTATAAGCGCGAGATGCCCGTCAACTGGTGCACCGGCTGCAAGTGCGTGCTGGCCAACGAGGAAGTGGTGGAGGGCGTCTGCGAGCGCTGCGGCAGCCCCGTGGTGCATAAGCAGCAGAGCCAGTGGATGCTGAAGATCACCGCCTACGCCCAGAAGCTGCTGGACGGCCTGGACGAGGTGGACTTCATCGACCGCGTCAAGACCAGCCAGCGCAACTGGATCGGCCGCAGCGAGGGCGCGGAGGTGGATTTCGCCCTGGAGGGCACCGGCGATAAGCTGCGCGTGTTCACCACCCGCATCGATACGCTGTTCGGCGCCACCTACATGGTGCTTTCGCCCGAGCATCCCTACATCGAAAAATACAAGGATCAGATCAAAAATTACGACGCGCTGATGGAATACCGCGCCGCCGCGGCCCGGAAGAGCGATTTTGAGCGCACCGAGATCAACAAGGATAAAACCGGCGTGGAGATCGACGGCCTGCGCGCCATCAACCCCATGACGGGCACGTCAATCCCCATCTGGATCAGCGATTATGTGCTGATGACCTACGGCACCGGCGCCATCATGGCCGTGCCCGCCCATGACGAGCGCGACTGGGATTTTGCCAAGAAGTTTGGTTTGCCCATCATCGAGGTGGTGGCGGGCGGCCGCAACGTGCAGGAGGAGTGCTACAGCGACGTGGCCACCGGCACCCTGGTCAACAGCGGCTTCCTGAACGGCATGAGCGTGGCGGAGGCCAAGAAGGCTGCCGTGGAATATGCCCAGGAGCACGGCTTCGGCGAGCGCAAGATCAACTACAAGCTGCGCGACTGGGTGTTTGCCCGTCAGCGCTATTGGGGCGAGCCCATTCCCATTGTGCATTGCCCCAAGTGCGGCATGGTGGCCCTGGATGAAAAGGACCTGCCCCTGCTGCTGCCCGAGGTAAAGAACTACGAGCCCACCGAGACCGGCGAGAGCCCGCTCAGCAAGATCACCGATTGGGTCAACTGCAAGTGCCCCCAGTGCGGCGGCGACGCCAAGCGCGAAACCGATACCATGCCCCAGTGGGCCGGCAGCAGCTGGTACTTCCTGCGCTACTGCGATCCCAAGAACGATATGGCCCTGGCCGCCAAGGAAGCGCTGGAATACTGGATGCCCGTGGACTGGTACAACGGCGGCATGGAGCATACCACCCTGCATCTGCTGTACAGCCGGTTCTGGAACCAGTTCCTCAACGATATCGGTGTGAGCCCGGTATCCGAGCCCTATAAGAAGCGCACCAGCCATGGCATGGTGCTGGCCTACGCCTATGAGACCGAGCGCGACGCCAACGGCCAGGTCAGCCCCAAGAAGGATGAAAACGGCAATCCCATCCTGCTGCTGGATGATAACGGCAAGCCCATCATCGAAAAAATGTCCAAATCCCGCGGCAACGTGGTGAATCCGGACGACGTGGTGGCGGAGATCGGCGCGGACGCCTTCCGCATGTACGAGATGTTCATGGGCGCTTTTGATCAGGCCATCCCGTGGAGCACCACCGGCGCGGCGGGCTGCCGCAAGTTCATCGAGCGCGTATGGCGTCTGCAGGCCAACCTCACCGAGGACGAAGGCCTGAGCAATGATATGAAGGCCAGCGTGCACGCCACCATCAAGAAGGTATCCGAGGATTACGATACGCTGAAGTTCAACACCGCCATCGCCCAGATGATGACGCTGGTGAACGAGCTGGTCAAGAAGGGCAGCGTCACCCGGGGCGAATACAAGACCCTGCTGCTGCTGCTCAACCCCGTTGCGCCCCACGTCACCGAGGAATTGTGGGAGATGAACGGCTTCGGCGCGCCCATCTACACCCAGTCCTGGCCGGAATACGACGAGGCCGCCATGGTCAAGGACGAGGTGGAGATCGCCATCCAGATCAACGGCAAGATCCGCGGCCGCGTCATGGTGCCCGCCAGCCTCACCCGCGAGCAGGCCGATACCCTGCGGGAGCATCCCGATGTGGTCAAGGCCGTGGGCGACAAGCAGATCGTCAAGTTCATTTTCGTCCCGGGCCGTTTGCTCAATATCGTGGTCAAGTAATTTTTCATAAAAAACACGCCTCCGGAGCGATCCGGGGGCGTGTTTTGTCAGCACTGATCTCGCTTACGACAGCAGCAGCCGGTCGTTGTCCAGCGCGCCGCCGGTCTTTTTGCCCAGGCGGATGGCGTCGTGCATATTGTGGGTCACCATCAGCGTGGTCAGGTGGTTCTCCTCCACCAGCTTCTGGGTCAGGGCCAGCACCTTGGCGGCGGTTTTGGGGTCCAGGGCGGCGGTATGCTCGTCCAGCAGCAGAAGCTTGGGCGCCTTCAGCGTGGCCATCAGCAGGGTCAGCGCCTGGCGCTGGCCGCCGGAAAGCAGACCCACTTTGTCCGTCAGCCGTTTTTCCAGCCCCAGATCCAGCTCGTGCAAAAGATCCTTGTACTGGGCGCGCTCCGCGGCGGATACGCCCCATTTGAGGGTGCGCCGCTGCCCCCGGCGATAGGCCAGCGCCAGGTTTTCCTCGATGTTCATATCGGCGGCGGTGCCCATCATGGGGTCCTGGAACACCCGCCCCAGATACCGGGCGCGCCGATGCTCGCTGAGCCTTGTGATATCCTGCCCGTCCAGGGTCACCTGGCCGCCGTCCACGGGAAAGACGCCCGCCACGCTGTTGAGCAGGGTGGATTTGCCCGCGCCGTTGCCGCCGATCACGGTGACGAAATCGCCGGGGGCCAGGTGCAGGCTGAGCCCGGTCAGCGCGGTCTTTTCGTTTACGGTGCCGGGGTTGAATACCTTGGTCAGATCCTTTATGTACAGCATATCAGTTGCCCTCCTTCGCCAGCAATTTGCGGAAGGTGCGCAGCAGCTCCCTGCCCTGGGGCAGCCAGAGCGCCAGCGCCACGGTGATGGCGGTAAAGAGCTTCAAATCATTGGGGTTCATGCCCAGCTCCAGCACCAGGGCGATGATCAGACGATAGACCACCGCGCCCAGGATCAGCGCCACCAGCCGGCGGAAAAAGCTTTTGCCGCCGAAGAGCACCTCGCCGATAATCAGCGAGGCCAGGCCGATGACGATGCTGCCGGTGCCCATCTGCACGTCGGCAAAGCTCTGGCTCTGGGCGATCAGCGCGCCGGAGAGCCCCACCAGGCCGTTGCTGATCACCAGCCCCAGGATCTTCATGGTATCGGTGTTGATGCCCTGGGCGCGCACCATTCTTTGGTTGTTGCCGGTGGCGCGGATGGCGCTGCCCAGCTCGGTGCCAAAGAACCAGTACAGGATGCCGATCAGCAGCAGGGCGCATACGCCGCCCACCGTGATGATGGCGGCGCTGTTGCTCATGCCCGCCCGGGCGAGGGGGCGGAAAACGGTTTCCATGCGCAGGATGGACAGGTTGGGCGCGCCCATCACCCGCAGGTTGATGGAATAGAGCGCGATCATGGTCAGGATGCCGCTGAGCAGGGCGGGGATCTTCAGCTTGGTATGCAGCAGCCCCGTGCAAAGCCCCGCCAGGCATCCGGCCAGCAGCGCGCAGAAGGATGCCAGATAGGGGTTTATATCCCGGGTGATCATAAAGCAGGCCACCGCCGCCCCCAGTGGCAGGGTGCCCTCCACCGAAAGATCGGCAATATCCAGGATCCGATAGGTGATGTACACGCCGATGGTCATGATGGACCAAAGGATCCCCAGGGAAACCGCGCCAAGCAATACCTGCGTCATGGTTCAACCGTCCGTTTCATCAGTAATTATTTCAAAAAAACAGGGGAAAGGCTCCGGAGGGGCTGCCTCCGGAGCGGGGATGCGTTCAGGGGGTTATTCAGCGGCCATTTCCACGGCGTAGGGCTGATACTTTTCGGGGATCTCAAAGCCGATCTCATCCGCCACGGTCTGGTTGAAGTAGTATTCAAAGCCGGTGGCAAACTGGACGGGCATCTGGGAGATATCCGCGCCGTTCAGCACGTCGATGGCCATGACGCCGGTCTGGTAGCCCAGATCATAATAGCTGATGCCCAGGGTGGCCAGGCCGCCCACGCTGCACATGCCCTCCTCGCCGCAGATCACGGGGGTCTTGCTCTCGGCGGTTACGCCGTACACCATGGCCATGGAGGAGGCGAAGGTGTTATCGGTGGGGATGTAGATGGCGTCACACTGGCCCACGATGCGCTGCACGGCCTGCTGCACATCGTTGGTGCCGGTAACGGTGACCTCGGTATAGGCCATGCCCAGCGCCTCGATGGCCTCCCGGGCGATCTTGGCCTGCAGCACGCTGTTGGGCTCGGAGGAGGTGTAGAGAACGCCCACGGTTTGGGCCTCCGGCACCAGCTCCTGCAGCAGGGCGATCTGATCGGCAATGGGGTTCATATCGGAGGTGCCGGAGATGTTGTAGCCGGGCTTCTCGTTGCTCTCCACCAGGCGTGCCTCCACATAATCGGTGATGGCGGTGCCCAGGATGGGGATGGTCTCGGTCTTGCTGGCGATCTGCAGGGCGGCGGGGGTGGCGATGGCCAGCACCAGATCCACGTTTTCGCCCACAAAGCGCTCGGCGATGGTGGACAGGTTGCTGCTTTCGCCCTGGCCGTTCTGGTAATCGATTACGATGTTTTCGCCGTCCACATAGCCGTTGTCATTCAGCGCCTGGATAAAGCCCTCCCGGGCGGCGCTCAGGGCCACGTGCTCCATCAGCTGGATGATGCCGATGGTGGGCTTGTCCTCGGCCAGGGCGGTAAAACAGGTTGCGCAAAGGATCAGGGAAAGAAAGATCGCGGTCAGCTTTTTCATGGTGTTGTCCTCCTTCGTGTTTTTCATTACCGGATCGCTCCGGGAATGCGCGCGTCTGCACGCCTCTCCGCAAACAAAAACGCCCCCTGCCTTGCAGAGGGCGGATAAAAACCGCGGTACCACCTCAATTTTGCTTCCCTGGGAAAGCCTTACAGGGCAACCATCATTGCCCATCCCCGCTAACGGAGGGAACCCGGCGGACCCTACCAGACGCATCCTTCAGGCCGCTGCTTCCGGGAGGAATTCCTGCGCGTTCGCCTGCCCCGCTTCCACCTGCCGGGGCTCTCTGCAAGGCGCTGCATCGCAGCACGTTTCCCAGTCATCGCAACTGAGCGGATTATACCGCCGCCCTGGCGGCACTGTCAAGCGGCGGCGGTATAAAAATACAAATCGCATACAATCCCTGGCATTTGACGAAAAACGTCCGGATCGTGTACAATAAGCGCAGCGATATGCAGGGAGGAAAGGATCATGCGCTACCCCAAAGCCATTGCGGATATCCTGAAGGATGCGGCCTGTCAGCCGGAAAACACCGGCAAATCCGGCGCGCAGGTGCTTGTTTTCCCCGATTATGTGCTCAAGATCCGCCCGGCGGACAGCTGGGATACGGTGGATACCGGCATCCTGCGCTGGCTGGAGGGCCGGCTGCCGGTGCCGAGGGTGGCGGCGCACGCTGTGGAGGAGGGCACGGACTGGCTGCTGATGACCCGGGTGCGGGGGCGCATGCTCTGCGATCCCTGGGTGATGGAGCGGCCCCATGTGCTGCTGGACGCCATGGCGGAGGCGCTGCATCTGCTCTGGAGCGTACCGGCGGAGAACCTGCCCTTTGGCCGCACCGTGGAGCAGGAGCTGGACCAGGCGGAGCGTTATATCGCCTCGGGGCGCTTTGATCCATCGGACTGCGAGCCGGAAACCTTCGGCCCGGGCGGGTTTGAAGATCCGGCGGCGCTGCTCTCCTGGCTGCGGCGCAACCAGCCCCCGATGGAAAAGGTGCTGACCCACGGCGATTTTTGCCTGCCCAACCTGTTTACCGACGGCGCGCATCTTTCCGGCATGATCGATCTGGGCAGCTGCGGCGCGGGGGATCGCTGGCGCGATCTTGCCCTGGGCTGGCGCAGCATCCGGCATAACAGCGACGGGCGGTACGGCCTCTATTCCAATGTGAACGCGGATGATCTTTTCCGCGCGGCGGGCGTACCCAAGGATGCGGACAGGCTGCGCTATTACCTGCTGCTGGACGAGCTGTTCTGACGCTTGAGTTTTTTGCGGGAAGCGCATATAATATTTTGTGAATCCATTTACCAAAGGAAAAACGATCATGCGATTTACGTTTTGTCCCCTGTTTTCCGGCTCCGGCGGCAACGCGCTGTTCATCGGCGCGGGCAATACCCGCATCCTGATCGACGCGGGGCTCTCCGGCCGGACGGTCAGCGAGGCGCTGAACAGCATCGGCGTTCTGCCGGAAACGCTGAACGGCATCCTGGTCACCCACGAGCACAGCGACCATGTGAAGGGCGTGGGCATCCTGAGCCGCAAATATCACCTGCCCATCTACGCCAACGCCCGCACCTGGGCCGCCATGGAGCGGCAGCTGGGCGCGGTATCGCCGGCGCTGCACCGGGAGTTTGAAACGGGCGACAGCTTTTATATCGGCGATTTTTCGGTGATGCCCTTTGCCATTCCCCATGATGCCGCCGACCCGGTGGGCTTCCGCGTTTTCTGCGGGGCGCGCAGCGTGGCCACTGCCACCGATATGGGCTTTTTCAGCCCCAAGGTGCTGGACGCCCTCAGCGGCGTGGATCTGCTGGTGCTGGAGAGCAACCACGATATCGATATGCTGCGGGCCAACGAGCATTATTCCTCCGCGCTGAAGGCGCGCATCCTGGGCCGGCACGGCCATCTGAGCAACGTGGCCTGCGCCGAGGCGCTGTGGCAGCTGTACCAGACCGGTGTGCGGCACGCGGTGCTGGGCCACCTGAGCCATGAGAACAACACGCCCGAATTGGCGCTGCGCACGGTATGCGAGGCCATGGAGGCCCATGGACTGGAGATCAGCCGCGACATATCGGTGGATATGGCCTGGCGGGATCACGTGGGCGGCGTTTATGAGCTGGAATGAGCTGCGCCTGCCGGTCTGCTGGGCGGCGACGGTCACGCTGATCCTGTGGGGCTTGCTGCGCTTTCCCATGCTGGTTTCGGCGCGGACGGACGATGTGCTGATCTATTATTGCCTGAACGCCGTGCAGCAGGCCCTCGTGTTTGGCCTGCCCGCCCTGCTGGTCCTGCTGGCCCGGCCGGGACGCTGGAAAACCTTCCGGTCGTCCCTGCGGCCCGTGCCCCTGCGCGCCCTGGGCGGCTTCGCTTTGCTGGCTGCGGGCGGCGCGGTGACGCTGGCGGTGATCGCCTCCCTGTGGAGCAGCCTGCTGCAGGCCTGGGGATATGTGCCGGAAGCCAATCCGCTGCCCAACCCCGAAACCCTGGGGCAGTGGCTGCTGTGCCTGGCCGCAGTCGCCCTGATCCCTGCCGCCTGCGAGGAGCTGCTCTTCCGCGCCCTGCTGCAGGGGACGCTGCGCCGGTACTTGCCCCGGGCGGGCGTCTGGATCGCCGCCGTCGCCTTCGCGGCGCTGCACTTCCGCTGGGAGGCATTCCCGGCGCTGCTGCTCATCGGCCTCACGCTGGGGCATGTTTTTATCCGATACGGCTACGGCGGCAGCCTGGCGCTGCACGTTCTGTACAACGCTGCCGTGCTGGCGCTCTCCGCAGCGCAGCCTGCGGTGACTCTGGCGCTGCTGGCCGCCTGCTGTTTCCTTTGCTTTGCCGCGCTGCGGCTGCTCTTTGGAAAGGAGCTCAAAAATGAAACTGACCGTTCTGGGCTGTAACGGCCCCTATCCCGAAGCGGGCGGCGCCTGCAGCGGCTATCTGCTGGAGGCGGGGGATACCCGCGTGCTGCTGGACTGCGGCACGGGGACGCTGGCCGCGCTGACGGCCATCCTGCCGCCGGAAAGGCTGGACGCCATTGTGCTCAGCCACCTGCATTACGATCATATGAGCGATATGCTGCCGCTGATCTACCGCATGCAGGGCAAGCCCCGGCTGTCGGTGTACGCGCCCATGGAGCCGGCGGGTGTCCGGGCGCTGCTGGAGGGCGCCTTTGATCTGCACGATATCGCCGCGGGCGGGCAGATCGGCTGCCTGACCATGACCGCGCTGCCCGTGCGCCATCCGGCGCCCTGCTGGGCCGCCCGGTATGAGGCGGAGGGCAAGGCCTTCTGCTATACCGGCGATACCAATACCTGCCCGGCGCTGGCCGGGTTTGCCCGGGGCTGCGATCTGCTGCTGGCCGACGCCTGCTTTACCGATGCCCAGTGGGCGGAGGGCAAGCCGCATTTGAGCGCTCGCCTGGCGGCGGAGGCCGCCCGGGATGCGCAGGCCGGGCATCTGTTGCTGACCCACTTCACCCCGGGCAGCGACCGCGCTGCCCTGCTGGAGGAAGCCCGGGCAATTTACCCCCAGGCGGCTTTGGCCCGGGCCGGGCTCACCGTGGCCTTCTGATATGCTGTCCTATCGTCCGCGCCGCTGGCTGGTGCATCTGGCACTGGCTTTTGGCGCGGGCGTTTTTCTGGGCCTGCGGGTTTCCTGGACGCCGCTGTGGGCTGCGGGCGCGCTGATCTGCCTGGGGTGGATGGCGCTGCTGCGGCGCGGCGGGAATTCTGTGTACATCCCCTGCATGGCGCTGGCGGTGCTGCTGGGCCTGGCGCGCTGCCTGCCCGCCGCCCATCCCGCGCTGCCGCCGGAAGGCGTTTTTTCCATCACTGCCACCGTGCAGGGGGAGACCGCCGTGCGTGAAACGGATAACCGCCGGGCGGTCTATCTGCGCAGCGTCACGCTGGAGGGAGCGGCGGGCAGCTTCAGCGCCTATTGGACCTTCTGGCCCCAGGATCCGGAGGAGCCGCTGCTCCTGGACGGCCAGCGGGTGGCCTTCTCCGGTAAAGTGTATCATCCAATGGGGCAGGTCAATCCCCATGGCTTCGATTTCCGCATGTATCTGCTGCAGAAGGGCGTGACCATCGGCATCTCCGGCTGCGACGGGCTGACGCTCGATCCGGCGGAGCAAACCGCGCCGGCCAGCCTGCTGCTGCGCGCCCGGAATGCCATCCGGTCCAGGCTCCATGCGCTGCTGGGAGCGGAGCACGGCGCGCTGGCTGCCGCCCTGATCCTGGGCGATAAAAGCGATCTGCCGGAGGATGTGGCCGAGAGCTTCCGCCGGACAGGCACGGCCCATGTGCTGGCCGTATCGGGCCTGCATGTGATGATCCTGTTCGGCTGCGTGCTCTGGGCGCTGAACCGGTTTTCTCCCGCCCAGTGGGTGGTGCTGGCCGTGGCGGCAGTGCTGCTGTGCGCTTACGGCCTGCTGGCGGGGATGCAGGCCGCCATCCTGCGCGCCGCGCTGCTGATGGTCTACCTCCAGACCGGTCGCATCCTGCGGCGAAGGCGCGACCGGCTGACTTCCCTGGCCGCGGCTTTCGCGGTGATCCTGCTGATCCGCCCGCTGGAGCTGTTTGCCGCTGGGTTTCAGATGTCCTTTGGGGCGGTGCTGGGGCTGGTGCTGCTGGGGGACCGGGTAAATCGGGCGCTGCGGCAGATCCGGCGTCCCTGGCTGCGTCAATTGCTGAACGCCTATGGCACGGCGCTGTGCGCCTCCCTGGGCGCGGCGCTGCCGGTTGCTTGGTATTATCATCGGCTGTCGGCGGTGGGCGTGCTGATCAGCCCGCTGGCGGTGACGCTGGTTACGGCGCTGCTTCCCCTTTTGCTGCTGGCGCTGGCGGTCAGCCTGATCTGGATGGCCCCGGCGCTGCTGCTGGGGCGGGCGGCCGCGCTGCTGTGCGGCCTGCTGACCGGCCTTACGCGCCTCAGCGCTTCGCTGCCCTTTGCCTCCCTCCCGGCGCCGCGGCTGCCCTGGCATATGCAGGCAGCCATCGTGCTGGCGCTTCTGCTGTGCACCCGCTATATCCGGCTGGGCCGGGGCAAGCGGCTGCTGATCGGCGGGAGCGCCCTGGCCTGCAGCGCGGCGGTGATGCTGCTGACCCGCAATACCGCCGTCCGCTATATCCAATTCAGCATGGGCAGCGCCGACGCGGCAGTGCTGGAGGACGGCAGCCAGACCGTGGTGATCGATACCGGCGAGTACGGCGGTGATCTGGCATCCTATCTGCTGTCCGAGGGGCGGCGGGCCGATCGGGTGATCCTGTCCCATCTGCATGCCGATCATGCGCTGGGGCTGGGCGAACTGCTGCGTCAGGGCGTGCCCATCGGCACGGTGTATATTTCCACCGAGGCGCAGGTAACGCCGGCGGCCCAATCCGTTCTGGAGGTGCTGGAGCAGGCGCGGGCGGCGGGCGTGGAGATCCGCGCCCTGCGGGCCGGGGATCGCATTGCCCTGGACCGGGCGGCCATCGACGTGCTCTGGCCGGAGGAGAACACCGCCAACCCGCAGGCTGACGCCAATGATTTTGCCATGGCGCTCTGGATCGATCTGGACGGCTTTAAAATGCTGCAGATGAGCGACGTATCGGGCAGCTATGAGCTGCGGGCCGCGCGCCCCGCCCAGGCGCTGCGGGTGGCGCATCACGGCTCGGCCTCCAGCACCGGAGAGGAATTGCTGGCTGCCGTGCAGCCGCAGATCGCCCTGATCAGCACCCGCCGAGCCAGCGACGCCACGCTGGAAAGGCTTGCGCGGGCGGGCGTTATGGTTTATGATACCAATGCAGGCGGCGCGCTGACGCTGACCGTACGGGACGGACAGGCAGCGCTGCAATGCTATTTGAAGTAAGGAGCTTTCATGGAACGCCGCACGTTTTTTGAGCAGATCGGCCAGGGGAAGACCGCTCCCTGCTATGTGCTGGAGGGGCCGGAGGAGTATATCAAGCGCTCGGCGCTGGACGCCCTGCGCCGCCTTCTGCTGCCCGCGGGGCTGGAGGATATGAACGAGACGCGGCTGATCGATCCCGATGCCGATACGCTGATCGCCGCCGCCGAAACGCTGCCCTTTATGGCCGATAAGCGGCTGGTGGTGGTGCAGGAGAGCGGCATGCTGCAGGGCCGCGCCAAGGGCTACGATGAGGCCCGCAGCGCCGCGGCCCTGGCGGAGTATCTCAAAAATCCGCCGGAAACCGCCTGCATCGTCTTTTACGTGCGGGATAAGGCGGATGGCCGCAAAAAGCTGTATACCCAGCTGAAAAAGACCGCGGAGATCGTGCAGTTTACCGCCCTGGATGATAAGGAAATGACGCGCTGGATCGCCCAGACGCTCAAAAAGCTGGGCAAGCAGATCAGCTCCGCCACCTGCCAGAAGCTGACCTTCACCGCCGGGACGGAGCTGTATGCCCTCCATGGCGAGACCGGTGAGGACATCGACGCCGTATGCGTGCGCACCACCGCCTACCGGGTATACGATCTGACCAACAGCCTGATGCGCGGCGACGCCAAGGGCGCGTTTACCCTGGCCCACGCCCTGCAGAAGGACGGCGAGGAGCCGCTGTACCTGCTGGCCCTGCTCCAGGGCGAATGCCGCCGCATGCTGGCGGTGCGTCTGCTCCGCCAGGAGGGCCTGCAGCCCGACGCCATCGCCGCCCGCATCGGCGCGCCGCCCTTCGCCGTGCGCCAGCTGTCGGGCCAGGTGACGCGCTATACCGAGGAGCAGCTGCGCGAAATGTGCGATGTGTGCATGCAGACCGAATACAGCGTAAAAAGCGGGCAGCTGCCCGCGGAAGGAGCCCTGGAAAAAACGATGCTGCAGCTGCTGCGCATCCGGGCGGGAGAACGGGATGATTGAGGAATTGAAAAAAATATTGCAGAGCGCTGGCTTGACGCCGGACGCCATGGCCCTGGAGCGGCTGGCGGATTATCACGCCCTGCTGCTGGATTGGAACAGCCGGATGGATCTGACCAACGTGCCCGAGGCGGAAATGGCCCTGCGCCATTACGGCGATTCGCTGCTGCCCCTGGCGCACCGGGAATGGTTCCCGGAAGGCGCGCGGCTCATCGACGTGGGCACCGGCGCGGGCTTCCCCGGCCTGCCGTTGGCCATCGCAAGGCCGGATCTGCAGGTGACGCTGCTGGACGCCCAGCGCAAGCGCTGCGATTTTTTGCAGGCCGCGATCGAAAAGACGGGGCTTTCCAACGTGACCGTGCTGCATGCGCGGGCGGAGGACGCCTCCCGCGGAGCGCTGCGGGAGCGGATGGATATCGCCGTGGCCCGGGCGGTGGCGCCGCTGAACGTGCTGTGCGAGTACCTGCTGCCCTTCGTCCGGGTGGGCGGCCGCGCCCTGTGCTGGAAGGGCCCGGCGGTGCGGGAGGAGATCGCAGCGGGGACGCGGGCCGCGGGGATCCTGGGCGCGCGGGCGGAGGAGCTGGCGCGCCTGCCCATCGAGGGGCGGGAGCATTATGTGCAGCCATTCTTCAAAACTGAAAAAACCGTTCGACAGTATCCCCGCAAAAGCGGCATGCCCGCCCGGCAGCCGCTGGGGGAAGCCGTCGAAAAAGCAAAAACCAAATAGAATCGGCGCTTTTTTGCGCGAACGAAAGGGCGGCGCTCCAGGCAGGAGGGCCGCCCTTTTCCATCGAAACAGAAGGGCAAGGATGCGGCGCAGGGCCGGGGAGCGGCAAGAGGGAGGCGGCTTTCCGGCCGCCGCGTCCCCAAACTTAAACGGGAGGCGCATATGCGCGCAAGCACCGCCGTACAGACCGCCGGACGTCAGCTATGCTGGCTGCCCATGGACGCCATTGCGCCCAACCGCATGCAGCCCAGGGCGGCATTTGATGATTTTGCGCTGATGGAGCTGGCTGCCTCCATCCGCGAAAACGGCCTTTTGCAGCCCGTTACCGTGCGTCCCTTGGCCAGCGGGTATGAGCTGATCATGGGGGAGCGCCGATACCGCGCCTGCAGGCTGCTGGGGCATACCCACATCGAGGCCTTTGTGCTGCCCGCCGATGACAGCGAGAGCGCCCTGCTGGCGCTGGTGGAAAACGTGCAGCGGCAAAACCTGCATTTTTTTGAGGAGGCCGAGGCGTACAATCGCCTGATATCGGGCGGCATGCGGCAGGAAACGCTGGCCCGGCTGCTGGGCAAAAGCGTATCGGCAGTCAGCAACCGGCTGCGCCTGCTGCGGCTGGAGCCCGCCGTGCGGGAGGCCATCACGGAGGGCGGACTCAGCGAGCGCCATGCCCGGGCGCTGCTGCCGCTGCCGGGGGAGGAGGGACGGCTGCGCATCGTGCACCTGGCCGCTGCCCAGAAGCTGTCCGTGCAGAAAACCGAGCAGCTGGTGGCCCGGGCCCTGGAGCGCCTGCCGGTGCCCGCGCCTTCCCGCCGGGTGGTCAGCCTGGCCCGGGATCCGCGGCTGTACCTGAACGCCATCCGCGGCATCGTGCAGCAGATGCGCGATACCGGGCTCAACGCCCAGTGCGAGGTGCGGGAATACGAAAGCGCCACGGAGGTGCGCATTCTGCTTCCCGGCAGGCGGCGATGATTCGCCGTCTGCTTGCGGTTTTGGGCGTTTCGTGGTAGAATAGGCAAAAATCCGGGGAGGGGGTGCCGCATGCGCCACGAAATCAAAAGCCGGCTGCGGCCGGCGGAGGCGATCGCCCTGCGGGGACGGCTGCTGGCCGTGATGCAGCGGGATCCCCACGCCGGGGCCGACGGCACCTATGAGATCCACAGCGTCTACCTGGATACTCCCAGCCGCCGGGCGCTGACCGAAAAGCAGGTGGGCATGCCGGTGCGGCACAAATACCGCATCCGCTATTATAACGATAACCGGGATTTTTTTCGTCTGGAGCGCAAAAGCAAGGTGGGCAGCCTGTGCGATAAGGTGGGCTGCTCCATGACCCGGGCGGAGATCGACCAGCTGATGGCGGGGAATGTGGACTGGATGCTCGCCTGCGACCGTCCGCTGCTGCGGGAGGTATACCTGCGCATGCACACGGAGCTGATGGCCCCCAGCGTACAGGTGCATTACACCCGGGAAGCCTATGTGTACGGCCCGGGCAACGTGCGGGTGACGCTGGATACCAACATCCGCACCGGGCTGTGGAATACTGATTTTCTGAGCGCCGACCAGCCCCGCATCCGCACCCAGAGCGATGATTTTACGCTGCTGGAGGTCAAGTTTGACAATTATCTGCCCGATATCATCCGCGATATCACGGATTGCGGCTGCCGGGGCATGAGCTTTTCCAAGTTTGAAGCCTGCCACACCTATGATTGAGAGGTACGCGCCATGAACCAAGTGCTGAATCAACTGTTCTCCGTCAGCTTTTTTGAAAAAGCAGTGGCCTTTTCACTGCCCGATACGCTGCTGACCCTGCTGACGGCGGGGCTGCTGGGGCTGTTTATCGCCGCGCTGTACAAGGCCACCTATCAGGGCGTGATGTATACCATGACCTACGGCGTCACGTTGGTGGCCATCACCATGATCAGCGCCATGATCCTGTGCGTGGTCACCAGCAACGTGGTGCTGACGAGCCCATGGACATTATGTTCATGTTCTGGGCGGTGGCGGCGGGCATCGCGGCGGGCGCCGGCATGGCGGGCGTGGCCGTGGCGGGCTCGCTGCTGATCGGCCTGGCTGTGATTCTGCTTACCCGGGGCCGCAGCAACGGCGTTCCCTATATCCTGGTGATCCAGGCCTTGGATCGGGCCGCGGAGGAGAAAGCCATGGAGCTGGTGGCCGGGCATACCAAGCGCTGCCGCGTCAAATCCAAGCGCGTGGGGCCGGAGGGAACGGAGATCACCGTGGATATCCGCCTGCGGGGCGGGGATACCGCCTTTATGCATGATGTGCAGGCCCTCTCGGGCGTGACCAGCGCCATGCTGGTGACCTATAACGGCGAGTATATGAACTGAAGGCTTTGACAGATGGGCAAATACGCGCTATAATGACCGCGAAAGGAGGCGAAACCGATGGATCCTGAAAAGGAAATGAACATGGACGAGGACGAAACCGAATTCCGGTATGATACCCAGATGCTGATCGAAGGCCATGACCTGGATGAGGATCAGATCAATGAATATATCCGCACCCATTTTGAGGGCGACTGCCTGCTGGCGGTGGGGGATGACGAGCTGATCAAGCTGCACTTCCACACCAACAAGCCCTGGGAGATCCTGGAATACTGCGCCGGGCTGGGCGAGATCTACGATATCGTCGTGGAGGATATGGATCGTCAGGCGCGCGGCCTGCAGGGCTGACGCGGAACGGAAACAGGGGATACGCGCTTTCTTTTGGATGGAAGGCGGGTATCCCCTTTTCATAACGCTTTTTTTATGGTATAATATTTTATTGGCAAGGGAGGGTTGATCATGCGGAGCATGACTGGCTACGGGCGCTGCACGCGCGCGGCGGATGGGCGCGAGATGACGGTGGAGGTTAAGACCGTCAACCATCGCTTTTTGGATGTGGCGCTGCGCCTGCCGCGGCATCTGTCCTTCGCGGAGGACGCCATGCGCCGGCAGATCGCCGGGGAACTGGCCCGGGGCCATGCGGACGTGTTTATTACCTACCGCAACGCCCGGCCCGACGCCCGGAAGGTGGTCTGCGATACTGCCCTGGCCGCGGCCTACCGGGATGCGCTGTCGGAGCTCAGCGCCGCCACCGGCGCGGTGAACGAGCCGCCGCTGTCGCTGTATACCCAGCTGCCCGATGTGCTGACCGTCACCGAAAACGAGGAGGATCAGCAGGCGGTGGGCGATCTGATCCGCGAAACGCTGGGCGGAGCCTTAAGCGAGGTCAACGCCATGCGGCTGCGGGAGGGTGAGGCGTTAAGGGCCGATCTGACCGAGCATCTGCAATTGCTGGAGGCGCTGCGGGTCAGGATCGCGGAGCGCGCGCCCGGCGTGGTGCAGGATTACCGCCAGCGCCTGCTGAGCCGCATCGCGGAGCTGGAGATCGGCGTGCCCGACGAGCAGCGGCTGGTGCAGGAGGTGGCGCTCTTTGCGGACCGCGCCGCCATCGATGAGGAGCTCAGCCGCCTGAGCAGCCACATCGCCCAGGCCTACGCCCTGATGGCGGGGGAGCAGTGCGGCAGCAAGCTCAACTTCCTGGTGCAGGAGATGAACCGCGAGGTAAACACCATCGGCAGCAAGGCGCTGGACGGCGAGATCGCCAAATTGGTGGTGGATGCCAAGTCTGAAATCGAAAAGCTGCGGGAGCAGATACAGAACGTGGAGTAACCTATGCGACTGGTCAATATCGGCTTTGGCAACATGGTGGCCGCCGCCCGGGTGATGGCCGTGGTCAGCGCCGACAGCGCGCCGGCCCGCCGCACCGTGCAGGACGCCCGGGAGGAAAAGCGGCTGATCGACGGCACGGCGGGGCATAAAGCCAGCTCCGTGCTGGTGCTGGAGAACGGCATGGTGGCGCTCAGCGCCCTGCAGGCAGAGACCGTGGCCGCCAGACTGCAAAGCGAAAACGAAGGAGAAAAGTAAATGCGAGAGGCACGAAAGGGCATGCTGCTGGTGATCTCCGGGCCCTCCGGCGCCGGCAAGGGCACGCTGTACGGCAAGGTGCTGGCCGCCGACCCGGATATGACGTTTTCGGTGAGCTATACCACCCGCGCTCCCCGGCCCGGCGAGGTGGACGGCAAGGATTACCGCTTTGTGAGCGACGGGGAGTTCCGCGCCATGCTGGAGCAGGACGGCTTCCTGGAGCACGCGCAGGTGCACGGTCATTTTTACGGCACGCCGCGCCAGCCCGTGCTGGACGCGCTGGAGGCGGGCCGCAGCGTCATGCTGGATATCGATCCCCAGGGCGCGCTGCAGGTGATGGAAAAGATGCCCGGCTGTGTGTCGGTGTTCATCCTGCCGCCCTCCTTTACCGAATTGCGCCGCCGCCTGGAGGGCCGCGGCACCGAGACGCGGGAGCAGATCGAGCGCCGGCTTCAAAACGCCCGGGGCGAGGTGGCGCTCAAGGACAAGTATCAGTATCTTGTGGTCAACGACGATCTGGAGGTGGCCTACCGGACGCTGCAGGGCATCGTGGATGCCGAAAAGCAGCGCTCCTGCCGCTATTTCCCGGTGGTCGAAGAATAATATTTGGAGGAAAGAAAATCATGTCTGTCAATAAGCCCGGCATCGTGGAACTGTCCCAGAAGGTGGATTGCCGCTATACCCTGGTGATCGAGGCCGCCAAGCGCGCCCGTCAGCTGGTGGCCGGCGCCCAGCCGCTCATCGATCCCAAGGATATGAAGCCCGTTACCCTGGCCATCGAGGAGATCAACCGCGGCCTGCTCACCTATCGCCGCAACCTGGAGGACGAGGAGATTTAACGGCAGTATGGGCGCACTGGATGGAAAAACGGTGGTTTTGGGCGTAACGGGCGGCATCGCGGCCTATAAGAGCTGCGAGGTCGTATCCCGTCTGCGCAAGGCGGGCGCGAAGGTGCATGTGATCATGACCAAAAACGCCTGCCAGTTTGTCGCGCCCCTGACCTTTGAAACCCTCAGCAACAATCCCTGCGTGACCGATACCTTCGATCGGCCGGAGCGCTGGGAGGTGGAGCACGTGGCGCTGGCCAAGCAGGCCGATCTGTTTCTGATCGCCCCGGCCACCGCCAACATCATGGCCAAAATGGCCTGCGGCATTGCCGATGATATGCTGTCCACCACCGTGCTGGCCACCCGCGCGCCGGTGCTTCTGGCCCCGGCCATGAACACCGGCATGTGGGAGAACATCGCCACCCGGGAGAACCTGGAAACGCTGAAGAAGCGCGGCGTTCAGTTCATCGGCCCGGAGGGCGGCCTGCTGGCGTGCGGCGACGTGGGCGCGGGCCGCATGAGCGAGCCAGTGCAGATCGTGGAAAAGTGCGCGGAGCTGCTGCGCCGGGAGCAGGATCTTGCGGGCCTGCGGGTGCTGGTCACCGCCGGGCCCACCCGGGAGGCTGTGGATCCCGTGCGCTTTATCACCAACCGCTCCAGCGGCAAAATGGGCTATGCCATCGCCGAGGCCGCCCGGCAGCGCGGGGCCGAGGTGACGCTGGTCACCGGCCCGGTGAATCTTGCTGTGCCCGCCGGCGTACAGACCGTTCCCGTCCAGAGCACAGAGGATCTTTTGGCGGCCATGCTGCGGCTGTGCCCCGATCAGGATATTGTGATCCAGGCCGCCGCGCCCGCCGATTATAAGCCGGAGGCCGCCGCCCCCCAGAAGCTCAAAAAGCAGGGGGATGGCCGCCTGACGCTGCATATGGTGCCCACGCCCGACGTGGCCCGGGCCGTCGGCCAGCAGAAAAAGCCCGGCCAGACGCTGGTGGGCTTTGCCGCCGAAACCGAAAAGCTCACCGATCACGCCCAGGCCAAGCTGGAGAGCAAAAACCTGGATATGATCGTGGCCAATGATGTGACCAAGCCCGGCGCGGGCTTTGACGTGGACACCAACATCGCCGAGCTGATCACACGGGAGGATCGGCGGGAGCTGCCCATCATGACCAAGCGCGCCCTGGCGGACGCCATCCTGACGCGCGTAATGGAGCTGCGCAAAGCATGATGTATGCCCAGGTGATCGTGGATATCGCGCACGAATCGGTGGATCGGGTGTTTACCTACCGCGTGCCCGAGAGCATGGGGCTGCAGGTTGGCATGCGCGTGCGCGTGCCCTTCGGCCCCCGGCAGAAGGAAGGGTATATCCTGGGCTTTTCCGATCGGGCCGATCTGGAGGAGAGCAAGATCAAATCGGTGATCGCCCCGCTGGAGGATTATCCGGCGCTGCTGCCGCAGATGATCGATCTGGCCCGGGAGATCGCGGAGAATACCCATTGCCCCCTGGCGGAAGCTCTGCGGCTGATGCTGCCCGCCGAAATGCGCGGCGGCAGGGTGCGGGTAAAGACCGAAACCGTGGCGCGGCTCACCATCGCGGGCCCTGCGCTGGAGGCCGCCCTGGCCGACTGCAAAAACGCGCGCAGGCGCAGGCTGCTGCTGGAGCTGCTTTCCGATGGCGCTGAGCAGCCGGTTTCCGAACTGAACAAGCTGGTCAAGGATGCGCGGGTGGGGCTGAACGACCTGTGCAGGCGTGGATACGCGGAGCTCATTGAACGGGAAATATTGCGTTCCCCCTATCCGGATACGCTTAAACAGGCGCCTGATCCCGAGCTGACGGAGGAGCAGCGGCAAGTGCTTGCCGAGCTGCTGCCTGCCGTAAAACACGGGAAGGGCGCTTTTCTGCTGCATGGGGTGACCGGCAGCGGCAAGAGCGAGGTCTTTATCCGCGCCGTGCGCCAGTGCCTGAAGGACGGCAAAGGGGCCATCGTGCTGGTGCCGGAGATCGTGCTGACCCCGCAGATGGTCACCTGGTTCCGGGGCCGGTTCGGCGATGTGGCTGCGGTGCTGCATTCCCGCCTTTCCGCCGGGGAGCGCTTTGACGAGTGGCGGCGCATCCGCCTGGGCCATGCCCGGGTGGTGATCGGCGCGCGCTCGGCGGTGTTCGCGCCGGTGGAGAAGCTGGGCCTGATCGTCTGCGACGAGGAGCACGAGAGCAGCTACCAGAGCGAGCATTTTCCCCAGTACGACGCCCGGCAGATCGCCGAGAGCCGCTGCGGGCGGGAAGGCGCGGCCCTGGTGCTGGCCAGCGCCACGCCCTCCATCCTTTCCTTTGCCCGCATGGAGCGCGGCGATCTGACGCTGCTGGAGATGCGCAGCCGGGTGCACCATCGCCCGCTGCCCGAGGTTACCGTGGTGGATATGCGGGAGGAGCTGCGCCTGGGCAACAAGGGTGTGTTCTCCGGCGAGCTGACCCAAAAGCTGGAGGACTGTATCCGCGCCGGCCGGCAGGCCATGCTGTTTATCAACCGCCGGGGCTACGCCCAGTTTGTCAACTGCCGGGCCTGCGGCGAGGCCATCAAGTGCCCCAATTGCGATGTGAGCATGACCTACCACGAGGTGGATCACAGTTTGCACTGCCATTGGTGCGGCCATATTCTGCCCATGCCGGAAACCTGCCCCAGCTGCGGCAGCGCCTACATCCGCACCTGCGGCGTGGGCACCCAGCGGGTGGAGCAGGAGGTCAAAAAGCGCTGGCCCGGCGTGGGCGTCATCCGCATGGATGTGGATACCACCGGCGATAAAAACGCCTATATGCGGCTGCTGTCCAGCTTCCGCGCCCGGGAGGCACAGGTGCTGGTGGGCACGCAGATGATCGCCAAGGGCCTGGATTTTCCGGAGGTCACATTGGTTGGCGCGGTGCTGGCGGATACGTCGCTCAACATGCCCGATTACCGCGCGCCGGAGCGCACCTTCCAGCTGCTCACCCAGGTGGCGGGCCGGGCGGGGCGCGCCCAGCATCCCGGGCAGGTGGTGATCCAGACCTACACCCCGGAGCATTACGCTATCCGGGCGGCGGCGGCCCAGGATTACCGCAGCTTCTACCATATGGAGTTTGACCGCCGCAAGCGGGGGCTGTACCCGCCCTTTACCATGATGGCCAGGCTGCTGTGCACCGCAAAAACCATGGAGGTGGCCCAGGCCGTCAGCTGCGCCCTGCTGGACAAGCTGCAGGACTATGTTAAGGCCACGCCCAGCCTGAAGCGCCGGGTGCTGTTCATCCGCCAGGATGACGCGCCGCTGGCCCACCTGCGGGGCTACTACCGCGCCCAGGTGCTGGTCAAGCTGCTGGAGCATCCGGAGAGCTATCCGGCGGTGGAGTTCATGCGCGAGCTGGCCGCGGGGGAATGGCCCTGCGACGTATTATTGGAAATCAATCCCGCCTCAATGGCGTAAAGGAGAGCAAAATGGCTGTTAAGGAAATCCTCAAGTTTGGCAACGACACCCTGCGCAAAACCTGCCATCCGGTGCAGAAGTTCAACATCCGGCTGTGGCTGCTGCTGCGCGATATGGCCGATACCATGTACGAGGCTGAGGGCGTGGGCCTGGCCGCGCCGCAGATCGGCATCCTGCGACGGGTGGTGGTCATCGATGTGCAGGATGATCATGGGCTGATCGAATTGATCAACCCGGAGATCGTCAGCGCCGAGGGCGAGCAGGCCGGCCCCGAAGGGTGCCTGAGCAAGCCCGGCCGTCAGGGCTATGTGGTGCGGCCCAACAAGGTCACCGTCCGCGCCCTGGACCGGCACGGCAAGCCCTTTGAGATCACCGGCGAGGGCCTGCTGGCCCGGGCCTTCTGCCATGAGATCGACCACCTGGACGGCAAACTGTACATTGATGTGGAGGATCACGAGATCGTCCAGGAGGAAGAGGAGGACACTGCCGAATGAGCCTGCGCGTGGTATTCATGGGCACCCCGGATTACGGCGTGCCCTCCCTGGAGGCGCTGATCCAGGCGGGCTATGATGTGGCGGGCGTTTTCTGCCAGCCGGACAAGCCCAGCGGACGGGGAAAAAAGATCACCTTCTGCCCGGTGAAGCAGTGCGCCATCGCCCACGGCATCCCGGTGTTCCAGCCCGTTAAAACCCGGGTGGACGGCGTGGAGCCCCTGCGGCAGCTGGCACCCGATCTGTGCGTCACGGCGGCCTTCGGCCATATCCTGAGCCAGGAGGTGCTGGATATCCCGCGGCTGGGCACGGTGAACGTGCACGCCTCCCTGCTGCCCAAGTACCGGGGCAGCGCGCCGGTCAACTGGGCGCTGATCAACGGCGAGACCGTTACCGGCGTCACCACCATGATGACCGATAAGGGCATGGATACCGGCGATATCCTGATGCAGCGGCAGGTGGCCGTGGAGCCGGGCGACAACGCAGGCACGCTGGTGGACAGGCTGGCCCGGGTCGGCGCGGAGCTGCTGATCGAAACGTTGCGGGCCATCGAAAACGGAACCTGCCCCCGCCGGCCGCAGATCGAGGCCGAGGCCAGCTATTATCCGCTGCTCAAAAAGGAAATGGGCGTCATGGACTTGGGCAAATCCGCCAGGCAATTGTGCGATTTTACCCGGGGCATGAATCCCTGGCCCGGGGCCTATGCCGGGGCGTACAAGGTGCTGGAGGCCCGGGCGGAGGATTGGGCAGGAACGGAAGCCCCCGGAACCATCCTGAAGGCGGACGCCAAACAGGGGCTCTGGATCCGCGCCGGGGAAGGCGCGCTGCGCGTCCTGCGCATGCAGGCGGCGGGCGGAAAGCCCATGAACGCCTGCGATTACCTTCGCGGACATCAAATGGAGGTGGGCGCGCTGATCGCGCCTGATAAGACCGATGCAGAATAAACCCCGCACCGGACGCCCGGGCACCGGCCGTCCGCAGCCCAACCGCACCCATCAGGGCGGCCCGCGCCCCTACGGCAGGCCCGAGGCCCGCAGCAACGCCAATCCCCGCCAGGTGGCGGTGAACGTGCTGGGCGATGTGCTGCAGAAGGAAGCCTATGCCGCCATGTCGCTGGACGACCGGCTGAGCAGCGTCAACCTGAATCAGCTGGACCGCCGGCTGTGCGCCAGCATCGTTTACCGCACGCTGGAAAACCTGTATTATCTGGATTTTGCGCTGTCCGGCTTCCTGCGGGATGCCGACGCCCTGGATATGACGATCCGCAATATCCTGCGCACCGGCGCGTGCCAGATCCTGCTGCATGACCGGGTGCCCAACAGCGCCGCTGTCAACGAGGCCGTCAAGCTCACCCGGGCCATGAACCTGGAGGGCTTTTCCGGCATGGTCAACGCCGTGCTGCGCCGCCTGGTGGAGCATCAGGATGAGATCCATTGGCCGGAGGAGGGGGAAGGGGCCAAGTACCTTTCCGTGATGTACTCCCTGCCCCAGTGGCTGGCCCAGAGGCTGATCGACGATTACGGTGCGGAAACGGCAAAACAGATCGCCGCCTTCCGCACCGAGAAGCATGCCATCACCATCCGGCCCACCTTTGGCCGGGAGGCGGAGTTTGAGGAGCATATCGGCAAAAAGGTGTGGGAAACCGCCCCTGCGCGGATGCCCGGCGCGCGGTATGTGTACGGAGCCATGCAGATCGCCCGGGACAGCGATTATCTGGGCGGGCTGTTCAGCATCCAGGGGGAGGGCAGCATGGTGGCTGCCGCCGCGGTGGACGTGCGCCGGGGCATGAACGTGCTGGATTGCTGCGCCGCGCCCGGCGGCAAGACCGCCTATATGGCCGAGCGCATGGACGGCACGGGCCGGGTATACGCCTGGGATCTGCATGCCCATCGGGTGGAGCTGATCCGCGCCATGACCCGCCGCCTGCGCCTGGAAAACGTGCGCATGGCCGCCCGGGATGCCGCCGATCTCAGGGAGGAGCTGGTGGGCGGCATGGACGCCGTGCTGCTGGACGCGCCCTGCAGCGGCCTGGGCGTGATGGATGACAAGCCGGACGTCAAATACCGCCCCACGCCGGAGAGCGTGGCCGCCCTGTGCGAAACCCAGAAAAAGCTGCTGGATACCTGCTGCCGCTATGTGAAGCCCGGCGGCGTGCTGGTGTATTCCACCTGCAGCATGCTCAAGGATGAAAACGAGCGGCAGATCGCCGCTTTCCTGGCGGCGCATCCCGATTTTCATCTGGATCCGCTGCCGGAAGCCATCCCCGCCGCCCTGCGGGAGCAGTGCGGGGAGTATGGCCTGCAGCTGCTGCCCCATCGGGATCATGTGGAGGGCTTCTTTGTGGCGCGCATGAGGCGCAAAGGCTGATTTATGGAGAAAAAGCAACTGCTGGGGCTCTTTCCCCAGGAGCTGGCAGAGGAGCTGGCGGAATACAAGCTGCCCGGCTTCCGGCTGAAGCAGATCTTCCAGTGGCTGCATCGGGGCGCGGGCTTTGCGGATATGACCAACCTGCCCAAAGCGCTTCGGGAGCAGCTGGCGGAGCGGTATATCGATCAGCCGGTGACCATCCTTCAAAAGAAGGTTTCCGCCCTGGACGGCACGGTCAAGATGCTCTACGCCCTGCCCGACAGCAACTGCATCGAGGGCGTGCTGATGCGCTATCATCACGGCTATACGCTGTGCGTATCCACCCAGGTGGGCTGCCGCATGGGCTGCGTATTCTGCGCCAGCACGCTGAACGGCTGCGTGCGCAACCTGACGGCGGCGGAGCTGCTGGGCCAGGTGCATGCGGCCAACACCCAAATCGCGGACGGCCACGTGGGCAATATCGTGCTGATGGGCAGCGGCGAGCCGCTGGATAACTACGATAACGTGTGCCGCTTCCTGCGGCTGGTGAGCCTCGATACGGGGCTGAACATCGGCCTTCGGCATATCAGCCTGTCCACCTGCGGCCTGGTGCCCCGGATGCGGCGGTTTGCGGAGGAAGGGCTGCCGGTAACGCTGTCGCTGTCGCTGCACGCGCCAAACGACGCGATCCGCCGCAGGCTGATGCCGGTGGCCAACACCTACAAAATGGAGGATGTGCTGGACGCCTGCCGCTACTATATCGAAAAGACCGGCCGCCGGGTGATCTTTGAATACGCGCTGAACGAGATCAACAGCAGCCCGGAGCATGCCGCGGAGCTGGCCTCGCGCCTGCGGGGCATGCAGTGCCATGTGAACGTGATCCCCCTGAACGCCGTGGAGGAAAAGGCGCTGCGCGGCGCGGATGAGGCCGCCATCGCCCGGTTCATGCAGGAATTGGAAAAACGGCATATTTCCGTAACCCGCCGCCGGGAGATGGGCGACGATATCGACGGGGCCTGCGGCCAACTGCGCAGGCATTATCTGGAGGAGCAATGAAAGCGTACTACAAATCGCATGTGGGGCTCGTGCGGGAGCAGAACGAGGATACCGTGCTGGTGGATGAACAGCAGGGCATCTTTATCCTGGCCGATGGCATGGGCGGCCATAACGCGGGCGAGGTGGCCAGCCTGCTGGCCGCGGAAACGCTGCGGGACGCCTTGCAGAGGCAAACGGCCTCGGCGGATCTGCTCCGGCTGGCCTTCCGGCGGGCCAACCGCGCGGTGTTTGAGCGCCAGCTGGGGGAGGAAAGCCTCAGCGGCATGGGCACCACGCTGACCGCGCTGTGGGAAGAGGGAGATCATGTGCTTCTGGGCCACGTGGGGGACAGCCGGGCCTATCTGTATGCCGGCGGCCGCCTGCGCCAGATCAGCGAAGATCACTCCTATGTGGCCGATCTGGTGCGCGCCGGGGCCATCACCGAGGAGGAGGCCTTCCATCATCCCCGGCGCAATGTGATCACCCGGGCCGTGGGCACCGATGAAAGCGTGCGCGCCGATGTGGTGGAGATCCTCAAAGCCCCTGGCGAAAAATGGCTGCTGTGCTCCGATGGGCTCACCGACCTGGTGCGCGATCCGGAGATCGCGGAGATCCTGGCGCAGTTTTCCGGCCAGGAGGCGGTGGAGCAGCTGGTGGATAAGGCGCTGCTGTACGGCGGGAAGGACAACGTGAGCGTTCTGCTGGTGGAGGTGGACGCATGATTGGCCGTGTGTTTGCCGAGCGTTACCGGCTGGAGGAGTTCGTGGGCAAGGGCGGCATGGCGCTGGTTTTCCGCGCCACCGATCTGCGAACCGGCCATGACGTGGCCGTAAAGGTGCTGCGGCCGGAGCTGGTCAGCGATGAGGAGTTCCTGGAGCGCTTCCGCCGGGAGGCGCTGGCCGCCAGCAAAATGAGCCATCACAACATCGTCAATCTGCTGGATGTGGGCGAGGAGGACGGCTACCGTTACCTGGTCATGGAGTATATGCGGGGCCGGACGCTGAAGGATATCATCACCGAGCGGGGCGCCCTGCCCGAAAAGGTGGCGGGGGAGATCGCCATCCGCATCCTCTCCGCCCTGCAGCATGCCCACGATAACGGCATTATCCACCGCGATATCAAGCCGGAAAATGTGCTGGTCAACGCCCAGGGCATGATCAAGGTGTCCGATTTTGGCATCGCCCGGGTGGCCGGCAGCCATACGCTGACCAAGGGCGACAGCGTGATGGGCTCCGTGTACTATTTTTCCCCGGAGCAGGCCCGGGGCGAGGATGTGACCTTCGCCAGCGATATTTACAGCGTGGGCGTGGTCATGTATGAAATGCTTACCGGCAAGGTACCCTTCGATGGGGATACCCCGGTGAGCATCGCCCTGCAGCATATTTCGGCGGCCCCCAAGCCGCCCTCCCAGCTGGCGGAGGGCATCTCCCCGGCCATGGAGCGGGTGGTGCTCCGGGCCATGGGCAAGGAGATGCGCAGCCGCTATGCAGACGCCGCCGATATGGCCCGGGCCATCCGCGCGGCGCTTCAAAATCCCCAGCAGGTGGATGGCACCGCCACGCCGGTGACCGGCCTGCAGGAGCCGGTGCGCTCCTCCACGGGCAATACCGATCGCCTGCAGCGCCAGCGCCGCAAAAAGCGCCGCCGGGATACGCTGCTGGTGCTGGCGCTGACCCTGGTGGTGCTGGCAGGCCTGGCCTTTGGCGGCATACAGATCGCCTCCGGCATCATGAACCGCACCGAGGCGCCCTTCCTGATCGGCGAGACCGAGGAGGACGCCATCCGCATCGGCGAGGAAAAAGGGTGATCCTCCAGTCCAGAGAGTATCAATATACCATGAAACGTGGGGATGTGCTGGTGATCACCGTCAGCACCGGCCCGGAGCAGCAGGGCGTGCCCTATGTGGTGGGCAAAACGCTGGAGGCCGCCCAGGCCGAGGCGGAGCGCTACGGCTTCCGCGTGCTGGCTACCCAGCGGCTGGCTTCCGATCGCCCTGCAGGCACCGTGCTGCAGCAGGTGCCAGAAGCCGGGCAGATGCTGGCCTACGGCGAGATCATCCAGGTGACCGTCAGCGGCAGTGTGACCGTGCCGCGGTTTGTGGATCTGACCCGCTCCCAGGCGCTGAAGCTTGCCCAGGAGACCGGATTCAACGACGTGCAGATCGTTGAGCAGGCCACCCAGGACGAAAGCAAATATGATCGCGTGGCCGATCAGGTGCCCCGGGAGGGCGAGCGCGTGCTGTCGGATACGGGAAGCGGGCATGCTGGAAGGACAAATCGTGGAAGGCCGGGGCGGGCTGTATACCGTGCGGGACGCGCAGGGCATCGGCTATGTGCTCCGGGCAAAAAAGAAATTCCGCCGGGAGCGGATGACGCCCCTGGTGGGCGACCGGGTGCGCTTTACCCCGGGGATTGGCGAGGAGCACGGCTGGCTGGAGGAGATCCTGCCCCGGGACAGCGTGTGCCTGCGCCCGCCGGTGGCCAATATCACGCTGCTGGCCGCGGTGATCGCCGCTGCGCCTGCGCCGGATTGGCTGCTGGTGGATAAGCTGCTTTTGGGAGCGCGCATGCAGGGCATGCGGGCCGTGCTGGTGGTCAATAAATGCGATCTGACCCCGGAGGCGGCGGAAAGCGCCCTGCGGGATTACGCCGGGGCTGATGTGCCGGTGATCTGCGTCAGCGCGGCCCGGCGGGAGGGGCTGGATGTCCTGCGGGAGCTGCTGCATGGTGAGACGGTATGCTTTGCCGGCCAATCCGGCGTGGGCAAAAGCACGCTGCTCAACGCCCTGCTGGGGCTGCAGCTGCAAACCGGGGAGATCAGCCGCATCGAGCGCGGCAAGCATACCACCCGCCATGCCAGCCTGATCGCCTGCGGGGATATCCGGGTGATGGATACGCCCGGGTTCAGCCTGCTGGAGTTCGAGGAGGTCATGGATCCGGTGGAGCTGATGGAGTATTATCCGGAATTCGCGCCCTATGCCGGCATGTGCCGGTTCCAGCCCTGCTACCATGGCAGCGAGCCTGGCTGCGCCGTGCAGCGGGCCATGCAGGAGGGCAAAATCAGCGCGCCGCGGCTGGGCCGCTATCGCGAGCTGCTGGAGAAGGCGCGGCAAGTATGGAGGGAACGGTATGATTAGGATCCTGCCGTCTGTGCTGGCAGCCGATCCGCTGCGCATGGGAGAGGCCATCGATCGCGTGCTGGCCGCCGGAGCGGATGGGCTGCACGTGGATATTATGGACGCGCATTTTGTGCCCAACCTGTCCTTTGGGCCGGCGTTGGTCAAGGCCATTCGCGGGGTGTATCCCCAGGTGTACCAGGATGTGCACCTGATGATGGATAACCCGGAGCGGTATATCGATACATTCATCCAGGCCGGGGCAAACGCCCTGACCATCCATGCGGAGATCCCGGCGGACGCGGCGCAGCTGTTGAAAGTGATCCGGGCAAGCGGCTGCCGGGCCGGGCTGTCCGTCAAGCCGGGAACGCCTGTGGAGCGCATCCTGCCGCTTTTGCCCCTGTGCGATCAGGTGCTGGTAATGACGGTGGAGCCCGGCTTTGGCGGGCAGAAGTTTATGGAGGGCATGCTGGAGAAGCTCCGCGCCCTACGTACGGCGGGCTATACCGGCGCTGTGCAGGTGGATGGCGGCGTCAATCTGCGCACAGGCCCGCAGTGCGTTGCTGCCGGGGCCGATACGCTGATCATGGGCACTGCGCTGGTGCGCGCTGAGGATCCCGCCCAGGTGATCCGCGTCTGCCGCGGGGAGGCGCAGCCGTGAAGCCAAATTATAAAAAGGGACGTTCCGGACCGGGCGGTATTCAGGCCAAGCACAGCCTGGGGCAGAATTTTTTGACCAACGCGGCGCTGCTGGAAACGCTGATCGATGACAGCGGCGTGGGGCCGGAGGATCATATCCTGGAGGTGGGCCCCGGCGGCGGCGATATGACGCGGCTGCTGGCATCCCGGTGCAAAACGGTCACGGCGGTGGAGCTGGACCGAGATCTGATCCCCATCCTGCGGGTGGTGATGGAGCGGGCGGAGAACTTCACCCTGATCCAGGGCGATATCCTGCGGGTCAATATCCCGGAGATCATGGCGGGCAAATCGCCCTTTCATGTGGTGGCCAATATTCCCTATTACCTGACCACCGATCTGATGACGCTGCTGCTGCGCGGCAATCTGCCCATCCGCAGCATCAATCTGATGGTACAGAAGGAGGCCGCCCAGCGGGTGCTGGCAGCGCCTTCCACCCCGGAATACGGCCCCCTGGCGGTGCGCGCCCAGTATTATACCCAGCCCAGGCTGGCCCGCATCGTGGAGGCGGCCTGCTTTACGCCGCCGCCCAAGGTGGATTCCGCCTTCCTGTGCATGCCCTGGCGGGAACGGCCCGCCGTATCGGTGGCGGATGAGGCGCGGTTTTTCAAGGTGGTCAACGCCGCGTTTG
This sequence comes from uncultured Eubacteriales bacterium, assembly GCA_902787835.1. GTDB lineage: Bacteria > Bacillota > Clostridia > Christensenellales > Aristaeellaceae > SFMI01. The sequence continues at coordinate 52,832 of CADAHU010000007.1, read as the reverse complement.
CCCTGCGCCGCAAAACGCTGTGCAACAACCTGATTTCCGCCTTCCATCTGGATCGCGATCAGGCGGCGGATTGGCTCGCCCGGGCCGGTCTGCCGGAGAATATCCGCGGCGAGGCGCTGGATCTGCAGCAGTTTGCCGATCTGAGCAACGCCTGGGATGAGTAATCGAGAGGAGAAAACGGACGGGGGCGTTCCTTCTCGGAGCCCGAGAAGGAACCGAAGAGGGCTGCGTTTGTTGCCGTAAATGCTGCGGGCTTTTCCGCCAACCGGGTTTTACGCCTGCCGCCGTTCCCGTACAAGGCCAGCTTCGCTGGCCGCGCGGTGCGCGAAGCGCACCGCTGAACACAGACAAAAACCGTCAAAAACAAGCGAGCTTGCTTTTGACGGTTTTTGTCTGTGTTCCTGTTGTCCGGGAACTTGCTTGGCGACCGTAACCAAACTGGCGGAAGCAAGTCTGCTTGCCGATTCAAGTCGGTTCGCCGGCTGCTTCTTTGTTACTTTCTTCTGGAAGAAAGTAACGTATCCCATCCTTCGGTTCAGATCAGCCCATAGGGAACGGGCTGGTTCCCGTAGCGGTTGGCCAGGCTGCCGGTGATAACCAGGCGCAGCTCCGCTTCCCGGCCGCCGGTGAGGGCATGGGGGATGCGGAAGCGCTGGGGCGCCCAGAAGGCGACGCCGCAGGGCTGGCCGTTGACAAAGAGCTCTGCCATCTCCTCCGCGTTTACGGAGACCATCACATCGGTATCATAGGCGGGCAGCGTGGCGGCATAGGTTTTGGTGCAGGCCTTGGGATCCTGGCCGATCAGGGCGAAGGGGATATTCTCCAGCGCCGGCAGGCTTTCCGGCTGGGGCAGCGCCTCCCCGGCGGCAAAGACCAGCAGGCTTCCCCGCCGGGGCAGGGAGAGGCGAAACTGCGTGCCCTGCTCCGTATTTCGGCCGGGCAAGGCGCAGGTGGTGTTCTGCCAGAGATCATATTGCCCCAGCGGCTCGTGAACGGGCAGCGTGATTTGGGCCTGCAGATCGTTTTCGCCCTCGTTGACCAGCAGCCAGCAGGGCTGGCCCTGGTATTTCAGGGCGGCGATGCGCAGATCGGGCTGGGCCGGATCGCAGAGACAGTCCGGCGCGACGGTTTGCGGATCATGGGATACCGTGGGGAACAGCGTCTCCGCGCCGACCACCGCGCCATAGCTGCGGCTGCCGCAGATCAGACGTCCGTTTTCCTCCCTGCAGTCGGCCCACAGGCTCTCCGGCAGGTATTCAAAGGCGCGCTGGCCTTCAAAAAGCGGCGCGGCAGCTTCGGCATGCAGCTCCCGGTTGCGGCACAGCAGAGCGATATCGGCCTGGTATTCAGTCTCCGCCATCAGGCAGGAAAGCCGGGTCATGTAGCCTGCCCACAGCTGATAATGGGGCCACCAGATGCTGCCGGGGCCCACGTCCGGCGGCCGCTCGGCGCTGCGCTTGCCGGTCAGGCTGTAATAGAAGGCGTGGGGGATAAACAGATTGACGCCCCGCACTGCCAGCCAGTCGATGAACCACTTCATATCCTCCCCGGTAAAATGCCAGGGATTGCCGCCGCGGTTGCAGGCACCGAAGCACTCGTTGGAATTGCGCCGCGCGCCCATATGCCGCGCCATATCGGCGCTGCATTTGCCCATGGTGCTGTCCATGCCCACGGTGCCGCCGGTCTCGGGGGAGACCCAGCGGAACACCAGATCCTGGCCCGGTACATGGAAATGCCGCTCAAACTCGATATCATCGCTCTGGTGGGGATGCCCCATCAGGGCGATGCCGTGCGCCTGGCACCAGCGGGACAGACTGGCGTAATAGACCTCGCTCTCCCGCTCCAGCATCAGCCGGCGGTAGAGGGCGGTATCGGCGTTCTCCGTACCGTCAAACAGCCCGGCAAGCCCCGCCGGGTTCCCGCCCGCCTGGCAGAACATATCGGCAAAGCCCCGGGTCCAGGGCTGCATATCCCGCACGTTGCGCCCCAGTATGCTGGGCTCGTCGGTGAAAAAGCCAATAATGGTTTTGCCAAAGTGCGGCGCAAAATGCTGGTAATAGGCCTCGTGGGTCAGTTGGATAAACCGGTTTACCGCCTCGGGATTCAGAATATCGGCGCTCAGGGGCTGGTTGGGCTCGCCGTCATCCTCGCCGTAGTGCAGGCCGCGCAGCCTGCCGCCGCTGAACCGCTCCACCAGGTATCCGCCCGCCACGGGGCACAGCACCGTATCCCCCGGCGCGGGCGTTTCCACATGGCAGAGCCCGCGGCTGGCCAGCTCGGGGTGATCCCGCACCACCAGCCCGGAGGCCGAGCCGGAGGGGTACATGCCCTCGTCATAGAGCACCACGCGCATATCCAGCTCCGCCGCTGTCTCGATGGCCACGCGCAGATAGCCGAAAAAGCTTTCGGAAAGATAGCCGATGCGCGGCGGCAGGCCGATGCGGGGATGGAGCACCACGCCGTAAACGCCGTGATCGCAAAAATCCCGCAGCTGCCGTTTGATCTCCTCCCGGCGCAGATCGCCGTTCAGAAACCAGAAGGGGATGGGGGTATACTCCCGGGGCGGATTGTTCAAAAGCTCCAGCAAACGCATTACGCATCCTCCTGGCCCAGGGCGAAGATCTCCGGCAGCAGGAGGAAGTTCTGCCCCTCGCTGCCGGGCAAATGGATAAAGTGGCTGTCTGGATCCGCCGCCATCCAGCCGCGGATGGCCTGGGATTCCCCATCCTCCCGGCGGATGTTTACAGCGGAGCGCGGCTCCTCAAAATAGCTGAACAGCACGTCCTCGTGCAGGGCGATGGACATGTAGCGGTCGCCCTTCAGCAGCCCCTCCTGCACGATGGCAAAATGATGGTACACATATTCAAACAGGGTATCGTGCTTCAGATAGGCGATGCGCCCGCGGCGGCGCTGGGGCAGGGGATCCCGCCGCCAGTCCTCGGCGTTCCTGGGCTCGCAGTGCCAATAAATATGGTACATTTTTGCCCAGTCGCGCGTTTCCTCCTTTTGCGGCCAGGGGGATAAAAAGGGATGCAGCGGGGACATAAAGCTTTCCGGCGGCAGGACTTCGCCCAGCGATTCATAGTAAAGGAAAAGCTGCGGCCCATAGGCGTACAGCGCCGCGGTCATAAGCTGGCCCTCCCGGATCAGCTGCCGCGCCGCTTCGGCGCAGGCGGATGACGCCGCCGCGTCCAGGGGCCTGGACAGCTGCCCGCGGTAATGGCAGCGGTAAACAATTCTTTCGTCCATGCTTGCTTCCTCCGTTGTTGATCAATCGTTTTTTTGCAGGATCTCTTCCGATGTTTCGGCCTTCATCCAGCCGGTATAGGTGACCACCGACCTTCGGCTGCCGTCGCTGCTTTTGCGCCAATCCGAGGGCGTGGAGCCCATGATGCGCAGAAAATGCCGGTTATAGCAGCTCAGCGAGGTATAGCCCACCTGGCCAGCGATGTGCGATACGCTTTCGTTGGAGGTGCGCAGCAGCGTGCAGCTGGCGGCCACGCGCACCTGATGCAGCAGATCCAGCGGGTTGGTGCCGATCTGCTCGTGGAACAGCCTGCGGAAGTGGGTGGGGCTCAGGTGGCAGAGGGCGGCCAGCGTCTCCATGGGGAAGGTGTTCATATAGTGGTGGTGGATGTATTCCAGCGCCGGGGTCAGCGCCAGGATCTGCTTATCGGCGGGGTGCTCCTGGCGGGTGTATACGCGCAGCAGCCGGGTGATAAAGGCCAGCAGCAGGCCCCGCACGCAGGCGCGGTAGCCCGATTTTTTCTGGCTCATCTCGGTGATGATCTCGCAGACCATCTCATAGGCGCCGGGACATGCGTCGGGGTACAGGAGCGTGCGGCCGGTGCGCAGCATGCGGTTGAATTTGGGCAGATCGGGGATGGACAGCAGCGATTCCTTCAGCAGCGCCTCCACATCCAGATACAGGTAGCTCCACAGGCTCATGGTGCCCGGGGAGGACCAGGTGGTGTGCAGCACATTGGGGGCCACAAAGCTGACCGTGCCCTCGGAAAAGGACAGCTGCTCCTCCTCCATCACCATCTCGCCGGAGCCGTTCAGGCAGACGCCGATCTCCAGACAGTTATGAAAATGCAGGCGTGTGCTGGGCACCGGGCTGATGCGCCATTCCTCGCCGTGCAGCAGGATCATGGGAAAATCGGCCGGCAGCTCGTAGCTGCGGTATTCCGATACGGTCACTCTGGGTCTGGCCATGGATGTCCTCCCTGCACTTTTCTGCTATTATACGATTAATGGTGAATTTTGACAAGCATTGCTTTTAAACCCATACGATTTGGGCGCAGAATGGCCGGATCATTGCATTAATGGTTGAAACAAGCCGGTTTCCGCCCAAATCATACTTGCGGCTCCGGCAGGGATAAGGTATAATCTGGTATAAAGAAGGACAGAATGCATTTTTATGATGCGGGAAGGACAGGGCCATGGCGGAGTTTGTGCTTTCTCTTTCCACCCGGATCCAGGCGGATGAAAGCATCCCGGCCATTGGGAATGCGGTAAAAATCCTGCGCCGGGATATGCGCCAGGGGCTGAAGGCGGAAGGGCCGGAGAACGTCATCCGCGTGGCGTTGGATGAAAGCCTGGGCGCGGAGCATTATACGGCGCAGGTGCGGGAAAACGGGATCACGCTGACCTGCGGCGACGATCTGGGCGCGGTGTACGCCCTGCTGTCGGTCAGCGAGCGGCTGCTGGAAGTGGGCCCCTTCGACTGGTGGATGGGCTTTGCGCCCCGGCAATTCGATACGGTCGCCGTTTCCTGCCAGGATTGGCAGTCCCCGCGTCCTGCCGTGCGCTGGCGGGGCTGGTTTGCCAACGACGAGGTGCTTTTTACCGGCTGGCATCTGGAGGAAGCCCAGCGGGCGGAGGTCTGGCGGCGGCTGTTCGAGTGCCTGCTGCGCTGCGGCGGCAACATGATCATCCCCGGCACAGACCGCGCCTATGACGGCGATATGCTGTACGATATGGCGCTGGATATGGGCCTTTGGATCACCCACCACCATACCGAGATCCTGGGGGCGCGCATGTTCAGCCGGGTCTATCCCGATCTGCAGCCCTCCTATACCCTGCATAAGGACAAATTTGAGGGCCTTTGGCGGGAGGCGGCCCGCAGGCGCGCGGGGCGGCGGGTGGTATGGACCATCGGCTTCCGCGGCCAGGGCGACCGCGCCTTCTGGGCGGATGACGCGGCCTACGATACCGATCAGAAGCGCGGGGCGTTTATCTCCAGGGTAATGCGCCGGCAGATGGAGATCGTGCGGGAGTACGATCCCCGGGCGGTGTTTGCCACCAACCTGTACGGCGAAATGATGGCGCTGTACCGCCGGGGAGATCTGGCCGTGCCCGAGGGCGTCATCAAGGTGTGGGGCGATAACGGCTACGGAAAAATGGTTTCCCGGCGGCAGAACAACCACAATCCCCGCAGCGACGCCATGCCCGGCGCCGATGATCCCGGGCCGCACGGCATCTATTATCATGTGAGCTTTTATGATCTGCAGGCTGCCAACCATATCACCATGCTGCAAACCCCGCCGGGGCTGATCCTGGAGGAGCTGAAAACGGTGCTGGCCCGGGGCGGCAGCGAATACTGGAACATCAATGTGGGCTCGGTGAAGCCCCACCTGTTCATGATGGCGCTGCTGCGCCACCTGTGGACGGCGGGAGATTGCGATCCGGAGACCGCCGCACGGGATTTTGCCGCCCGCTATTACGGCGGTGCGGAGCATGGCGCGCTGCTGACCCGGTATGCGGAGTGCGCGGTATCCTATGGCCCCAACCCGGACGATCGGGCGGGAGATCAGTATTATCATTTTCCGCTGCGGGCGCTGGCCCGGGCGATGCTGCGCGGGGAGAGAGGCCCCGTGGAATCACTGCTCTGGGCGGCGGGCGATGAGCCGCTGGCCGATCAGGCGCGGCGGCTGGCGGAGACCGTGCAGCCCGGTATTGCCGCATGGAAGCATTATGTGCACGCCTGCCGGGCTGCCGCGCTGGATGCGGAAGAACCGGATGCCCAGCGCATCCGGGATACCCTGGAGCTGCAGGGGCTGATCCACTATGCGGGCTGCGAGGGGCTGTACAGCTTCGGCCAGGCCTGCGTCCATGCGCTGGCGGGCAATGATCTGCAGGCGTACCTGTGGACCGACCGCGCGCTGCAGGCCCATCGCTGGGCGCTGGAAGCCATGGAAGGCGTCTCAGGCCGGTTTGCAGGCATCTATCAGAACGATTGCTTTGTGGGCGTGGCGCTGACCTGCCGGGTGCTGGAGGGCGTGCGCTCCTGGCTGCGCATCCGGGGCGACGGCGAACTGCAATATGATTGGGAAAAGCGGTATCTTATCCCGCCGGAGGAAACCCGGGTGATGCTGCAGACCCACCGCACGGCCCAGCTCAGCGACGATGCGCTGTGCCTGCGGCTTCGGGGATTGGTTTTGTTGGAAAAGGCATTTTAACGGCGAGCGATAACAAAGGAGGCTATACAATGGAAGATTATCGTCACGGCGGTTTTACCCTGCCCGGCGAGGCGGGCTATGAGCAGCTGACCCTGGAGCTGGCCGAAAAGTGGGGCGCCGATGTGATCCGCGACAGCGACGGCACCAAGCTGTCCCCGGAGATCGTCAAGGCGGGCTACCGTATCTACTCCACCATCTGCATCATCCGGGAGCATAATGCCTTTGCCACGGCCCATCCCGATACCCAGCAGCAGTGCTTCCTCTCCTCCGATGCCGTTACGGCGGCGGGGGATATGGTGGAGATCGAGCCGCTGGCCGGCTATTTTGAGGAGCAGTTCCAGCTGAATGATACCCCGGAGGCGCTGGCCTATTGGCAGGTGTGGGACCGCACAGCCGGCGCGGAGGTGCCCCGGGACCGGTGGACCTATGCCGATGGGCGGATCACCGTGCGCGGCTGCGCGCCCTGGCACCGCTATACCGCCTCCTTCCTGTGCTGGCGCATCTGGGAGGAGATCAACATGTACAACCATACCACCAACCACTGGACCAGCGAGCATCTGCGTCAGCTGGATCCCCGCCATCCGCTGGCCTGGGCGTATCTGAAGGACTGGCTGGAAAAGTGGTGCGTGGAAAATCCCCAGACCAACGTGATCCGCCTGACCTCGCTGTTCTATAACTTTGTGTGGATCTTTGGCAGCGATCTGCGCCGCCGCACGCGGTTTGTGGATTGGGGCAGCTATGATTTTACCGTCAGCCCGGCGGCGCTGGACGAATTTAAAAAGGAATACGGCTACCGGCTGACCGCTGAGGACTTTATCCATCAGGGCCTGCTGCAGGCCACCCATCGCCCGCCCACGGCGCACAAGCGCGATTATATGGATTTTATCCAGCGCTTTGTGGCCGCCAAGGCCCGGGAGCTGGTGGAGATCATCCATCGCCACGGCAAGCAGGCCTATGTGTTCTATGACGACAGCTGGGTGGGCATGGAGCCCTACGGAAAGTATTTCAGCTCCATTGGCTTTGACGGGCTGATCAAGTGCGTGTTCTCCGGCTTTGAATGCCGCCTGTGCGCCGGGGCTGACGTGCCGGTGCACGAGCTGCGCTTCCATCCCTACCTGTTCCCGGTGGGGCTGGGCGGCCTGCCCACCTTTATGGAGGGCGGACATCCGGAGAAGGACGCCATGGATTACTGGCTGCATGTGCGCCGCGCCCTGGCGCGGCAGTGCGTGGACCGCATCGGCCTGGGCGGCTATCTGCACCTGACCCAGGGCTTCCCGGCCTTTACCGAGGCCATCACCCGGATGGGGGTGCAGTTCAGGCAGCTGCGCGCCCTGCATGCAAAGGGCAAGCCCGCGGCGCTGAATATCCGCGTGGGCGTGCTGCATACCTGGGGCAGCCTGCGCTCCTGGACGCTGTCCGGCCATTTCCATGAGACCGACGGCAATATCCTGATCCATATCAACGAGGCGCTCTCCGGCCTGCCGGTGGAGGTCCGCTTCCTCAGCTTTGAGGATGTGAAGGCCGGGGCGCTGGGGGAGATCGACGTGCTGATCAACGCCGGCCGGATGGGCGACGCCTGGAGCGGCGGCGATGCCTGGCGCGATCCGGCGCTGGCAGCTGAGGTGACGAGATTTGTTCACGAGGGCGGCAGCCTGATCGGCGCAGGCGAGCCCACCGCCGCGCCCGGCGGCGATACGGTGTTCGCCCTGGCCCATGTGCTGGGCGTCGAAATGGACGACGGGCGCTATGCCTGCCATATGCCCTGGGAGACCCAGCCCGAGACCGCGCCCTTCGCCGTGCCTGCCGATGCGCTGGCCGATAAGCCCGGCATCCGGCTGACCGATCCCGATACAAAGGTACTGGATCAGGGCTGCGCCGGCCCGCGGCTGACGCTGCATGAATTCGGCAAGGGCAAGGCCGTGTATTTGAGCGGGTTCCAATACAGCCCCGCGGCGGCCCGCATGCTGCTGGAGCTGCTGCTGTACCTGACCGGAAAAGATGCTGCGGAAGCGGGTGTATGCGAGGATCCGCGGGTGGAGGTCGCCTGGTTCCCGGCCAGCGCCACGCTGGTGATGATGAACAACGCCGAGGCGCCGGTGGACGCTGTGGTGCGCTGCCCTGCCGGGGAGCGCCGTGTGCAGCTCGCTCCGCTGGAAATGCAGTTCTGCGCGCTGGAAAAATAACGATCTTCCGTCCATAAGGGCATAAAAAAGCAACCCCTCAGAAAACCGTTTTCTGAGGGGTTTAATGCTTTTTGCGGCGCGGGCTTCGCGCCGCGCTGCGGTTGTAAATGATCAGCACCTCCTTTGCTTTCAGGTCCAAGTGACGGAGATTTGCCGCTGATCAGCAGTCAGGGCCCTGCTTATCGGCAGGCATTTCTACCTTTGTTTCCATTATTATACAATAATCAAATTATAATTGCAATAGTTTTACAAAAATATTACAAAAATATTTTTGTTTTAAGACATAAAAACAGACCGGCAGCAAGCTGCCGGTCTGATGCTGTTTGATTGCGGCATCAATGTATGCGTGCGGAAAACGGGAAGGATCAGGCCTTGCCGTTGCAGCCCAGCACGTCCACGATCTTGTGGCGAACCATGTCGCGCAGGGCGTTGCGGGCGTCGGTCAGGTACTGACGGGGATCGAAGTGATCGGGATGCTCCACCATGTGCTTGCGGATCATGGCGGTGAAGGCCAGGCGCAGGTCGCTGTCGATGTTGATCTTGCAGACGGCCATGGTGGCGGCCTTGCGCAGCTGCTCCTCGGGGATACCCACGGCGTCGGGCATCTTTCCGCCGTACTCGTTGATGATCTTCACGAATTCCTGGGGCACGCTGGAGGCGCCGTGCAGCACGATGGGGAAGCCGGGCAGGCGCTTGCTGACCTCTTCCAGCACGTCAAAGCGCAGCGGCGGGGGAACCAGGATGCCCTCGGCGTTGCGGGTGCACTGGGCGGCGGTGAACTTGTACGCGCCGTGGCTGGTGCCGATGGCGATGGCCAGGCTGTCGCAGCCGGTGCGGGTCACGAACTCTTCCACTTCCTCGGGACGGGTGTAGCTGCTGTCCTCGGCGGAGACCTTCACATCGTCCTCCACGCCGGCCAGGGTGCCCAGCTCGGCCTCGACCACCACGCCGTGATCATGGGCATATTCCACCACGCGGCGGGTTTCCTTGATGTTCTCCTCAAAGGGCAGGCCGCTCTTATCGATCATGACGGAGGAGAAGCCGCCGTCGATGCAGCTCTTGCAGGTCTCAAAATCGGGGCCATGATCCAGATGCAGGACGATGGGCAGATCGGTCTCCTTGATGGCGGCCTCCACCAGCTTTACCAGGTAGGTATGGTTGGCATAGGCGCGCGCGCCCTTGCTGACCTGCAGGATCACGGGCGCGTTTTCCATCTTGGCGGCCTCGGTGATGCCCTGGACGATCTCCATATTGTTGACGTTGAAAGCGCCGATGGCGTAGCCGCCCTCGTAGGCTTTCTTAAACATTTCGGTAGTGGTTACGAGCGCCATATGAAAATTCCTCCTTTTAATTGGAAATTCGATTCGGTTTATTATATCATTTGTGGCCGTTGGATGCAATCACATTTTATCAGTCCGCAAATATTGATCATTTTCGTTCTTCATCGTATCCCCGTCGTCCCCGCGTCCGTAGGCGGCGGAGAGGATGCAGATGCGGGGGAGCGGCTTTTCCTTTGCGCTGCGGCCGGTGGTATAGTATACGTTTTCTTCATCCAGCCGCGCCACCGTTACGTTCATCCGGCGGATGCCTTTTTCATCCTGGATGATCAGCGCGATCCTTCGTCCATGCTCCAGGGAGTAGCGCAGAAACCGGTCAATCATCGCCGCTCACCGCCTGATAGATGCGCGTATCGCCCCACTGGCTTTCAAACACCAGGGGATACAGCCGCTCCAGCGCCTCGCTGTCGATCTGCAGATTGCTGCGCTCATAATCGCCCACCAGGATGTAATCCACGCCGTACTTTTCCAGAATTCCCCGGCTGCCCTCGGGATCGGCGTAGAAGGCGCGGATGTCGCTCTGCCGGCTGCTCAGATCATAGCCGTGCCAGTACAGCCAAAGATCGGGCCCGCATACGATATCCCGGCCGGCCAGGGCGGATACCGGGTTGATATGCTGGGTCCAGCACATAAAGGTGCTGTGCTCGGGGGTATTTTCCTCCACGAAGGAGGCGGTTTCCACCGCGCCGCGGTTAAACATCTCGTAATCGCTGACGCATTCCCGGGCAATGGAAAGCGTGCCCGTGGCGAAGCAGCACACCGCCGTTATGCCCGCCAGCACATAGCGGGAGCGCAGTCCGCGCAGGCGGTGGAAGATCTCCGCGGCGTAATCCGCCGCCAGGACGCTGCACAGGGCCCACCAGACGTAGAACAGCTTGTTGTTATCGTATTCGTTGGGCTGGAACAGCACAAACTCCGATACCAGGAAGATCACGAAGGCTCCGCTGGCGATCATGCGTCGCTTTTTGTTTTTATCCACCAGCGACAGGATCAGCAGCAGCGCGGGAAGGCCGATGTTTTTGATCCAGAACCAGAGATAGCCGTCGCGCAGGCCGTAGCCGCCGGAGTTGTTGACCCAGTTGAACTGGAGACGCACAAAGCCGCTGTTGCCCGTGGTATGCCGGAAGGTCCACAAAAACAGCTGGGGCGCGGCCAGCAGGCAGGCGATGCCGCCGTAAACTGCCCAGGGCAGGAGGGTTTTTCCCCGGCTGCGGATCAGATCATATACGATCCAGCCCGCGCTCAGCAGCCCCAGGGCCAGGAAGGAATGGGTGTGCAGCAGCGGCAGCCCGCCGGCCATCGCGCCCAGCAGCGCGGCCTGGCGCAGGTCTGCGCCGCCCGGGCGGTCCATAAACCCGTCGTACAGCAGATAGACGCAGGGCAGCAGGATGCACCAGCCCCCCAGGAAGGTGCGCTGGGGGATGAACATATCCACGATGATATTGCTCCAGCGCAGGTTATAATACGTAAAATCGGCATGGTTGGCCGGGGTCTGATACCAGCCCTGCAGGATGGTGTTCAGCCGTTCGCCCCAGGTGCCCGCCTGCAGGGGATTCAGGTCCCCGCTGCCGTTGCTGACGCCCAGGGTATCGATGCTGTATAAAAAGCCCAGGCCGCCGTTGATGAACAGGAAAAGCGCCGCCAACACCACCACGCCGCGCTTTTCGGCGATGCGGTCGGCCAATATCATATAGCCGCCGAAAACCAGCGCCATCATCAGCGTGGCGGGCAGGACCGCCGCCCAGCGCAGGCCCATGCCAAAGAGCATCAGGCTGGTGGAAAAGCTGTCCATCAGGAAGGGGTATACCAGCCGCTCGCCGGGCAGGATGCTGTAATCGGGCGGGAAGGCGGCGTTGCGCAGGCTGCTGATGATGCCCAGGTGCAGCGGCAGATCGCCATAGGTGCTCTGGCCCACGTGCAGCGTGCCGTCCACCGGGCGGATCACGTGGGTAAACTGCAGATACGCGCCCAGCGCCGTCAGCGGCAGCGCCACGCAGGCCAGCAGGATCATGAGCCGCCTGTCCTGATCGCCAAAGGGCTTGACCGGCGTTTTTTTATCCCGCAGACAAAAATGGCTGGCCAGCACCAGCGCGCACAGCGGGATCAGCGCCAGCATATGCGCCCGGATCGAAAAGCGGAAGAGGAACGCCAGCAGCGCGGGCAGCCACATCATCAGCAATATGCCCAGCGACGCGCCCAGCCAGATCCGGGTGAGCGGCCGCTGGCCCGGCAGCAGGGCGCGGATGATGGCGTACCCGCCCAGCAGATACACCAGCAGATAGACGATTCCCAGCACGGCGATTCCCTCCCGATGCATTTTTCCGTATCATTATACCCGCAGCGGGGGAAAAAGGCAAGGCGGACGCATATTTTGCGCGCTGCGCGCAAAAACTGTTTGACGCCGCCCGCTTGCGGTGATATGCTACATATATCAAGCATATCGGAGGGGAGAAAACCATGATTGCCATTGCCAACGATCACGCCGGGCTGGCGCTGAAGCCCGAAATCAAGGCGCTCCTGGAGGAGATGGGCCTGGAATACAAGGACTTTGGCACCGACAGCCCGGAAAGCTGCCATTATCCCATTTATGCCGCCCGCGCGGCCAAGGCCGTGGCCTCGGGAGAGTGCGAGCTTGGCATCCTGCTGTGTGGCACCGGTCTGGGCATTGCTCTGGCCGCCAATAAGGTGCACGGCATCCGCTGCGTCACCTGCTCGGAGACGGTGTCCGCCGCCCTGTCCCGCCAGCACAATAACGCCAATATGCTGGCCATGGGCGCGCGTGTCATCGGCGGCGAGGTGGCCAAGGCCGTGGCCCGCACCTTCCTGACCACCCAGTTCCTGGGCGGACGGCATCAGACCCGGGTGGATATGATCATGGCGCTGGAGCGCGGCGAGGAAATCGAGTAAACCGGGGAGATCGGATTGAAAAAAGCCTCTTGGGGCGGCGCTCTGTTCCTGGCGCTGACCTACGGTACAAACGCCGTTTACCAGGGGTACATCAGCAAATTTTACCAGCAGTCGGATATGCGCGGATCAGCGCTTGCCTGGCTGCTGGTTTCCTTTCCATTGGTTTCCGCCGTGTCCCAGCCGCTGTGGGGGCTGCTGGCCGATCGGAGCAAGGGGCGGGCATGGGCGCTGCGCGGGGCCATGACGCTCTCCATGCTGCTGCTGCCGCTGATGGCGCGGCAGCGGAGCTTTCCGGGCCTGTTCGGGATGAGCTGCGCCTTTGCCGCCTGCTATCCCGCCGTGCAGCCCCTGGGGGAGAGCGTGATCCTGAGCGGCCTGCGCAGGGAGGGGCTGCCCTACGGCCCGGTGCGCATGGCGGGCAGCGCCGCCTTTGCGCTCAGCGGATTGCTGGCCGGGCGGCTGCTGGGGGAAAGGTATGGCAGCGTGCCTCATATCACCGCCGCCGGCCTGGGCTTTGCGCTGGCGGCCTCTTTTTTGCTGCCGTCCGGCGCTGTCCCATCCCGGAAGCGGCGGGCGCGCTTCCCCTGGAGGGCGTTTAGACGGGGGCAGCTGCCCGCCCTGCTGACGCTGTACCTGCTGCTGCAGTTGACGCTGGGGTATTTTTACAGCTATTACGCCCTGTATTTTACCGCGCTGCCGGGCGGCACGGGGCGACTGCTGGGGCTCAGCCTGTTCCTGGCCTCGGTGAGCGAGCTGCCCTGGCTGCTGCTGGGGGACCGGCTGTTCCGCCGCCATGGGGTGGGCAGATTGCTGCTGCTCTCCGGCCTGAGCCTGACGGCGCGCTATTTGCTATTGGCCTGGGGCCGGAGCCTGCCGGTGATCCTGCTCAGCCAGGCGCTGCAGGGCCCCGGGGTGGGACTGCTGGCGTTCTGCATGGCAAAATATGTGAATTGTGCCCTGCCCGAGCCCTTCAAGGCCCGGGGACAGACGCTGGTTTCGGCGGCGGGCGCGGGCGCGGCGCGGGTGGCCGGCAGCCTGCTGGGCGGCTGGATCGGCTGCGGGGCGGGACTGCGCAGCGGCTTTCTGCTGATGGCGGGCGTGGCCTTTTTCGCCTTTTCCGCCTTTTATCCCGTTTTTCGGCTGCCGGTACTGAACGGCGAGCAATGAGGGCCCTGCGGTTTCGTTTTTTTGCCATGCATGCCGGGCCGCCGCGGCGGAACAATAGCAGTGGTGATCGCAATGACCGGAATGAAACGGCTGATCGGCCTGCCGGTGATCCTGGAGGGGCGGCAGATCGGCACGGTGGTGCGCGGCGTGGTGCGCGCGGACGGCAAGGCGCTGTCTGGCTTGGTGGTGCGGGATGGACTGCGGGCGTCGCGGTATCTGGAGGCGGCGGACATCCGCATGCTGGGCCGGCTGTCGGTGATCTGCGGCGGGAAGCCCGTCCGCGTGCCGCGCAGCGCCGCCTTTCAGCTCTTCCGCGTGACCGACGCCAACGGGGCCCGCATCGGGCTGGTGACCGATGTGCTGCTGGATGAAAACACCCTGCGCGTCAAAGCGCTGGAGATCTCCTCCGGCCCGGTGGACGATCTGGTTTCCGGGCGCTGGTACGCCACCGCCTTTGCCGTGCAGGCGCAGGGGAACACCGGGCATGTGACCATTCCGTGCAGGCAAAATTGAAGGGAGGACAACGGGATGAAGCTGAGCAAGTATATGATGACCGGCGCGCTGATGGGCTGCGCCGTGGGATGCAGGATGGATGCGGTGCGCCGGTATGCCCAGCGCGCGGCCAGGCGCATGCGGCGCATGATGCGCAGAAAGCTGGGGATATAACGTGGCTGCGCCTGCGGCCCGGGGCGGGCTGACGGCGCGGCGCATCCGGATTGCCGCCGCCGGGGCGCTGCTCCTGGCGGCGCTGATCGTATTTCACCGTGCCGCCGGGCAGCTGCTGTTCCAGACCGGGCTGGCGGTGCTTTTGGCCTGGGCGGCGCTGCCGCTGTGCCGGTTGCTGGAGCGGCGGCTGCCCGCCGGGCTTTCCGCCTTGCTGTCGCTGCTGGCCTTCCTGCTGGCGGCGGTGGGGCTGATCTGGCTGCTGGTGCCGCAGCTGATCGCCCAGCTTTCCCTGGCGGCGGGGGCGGTGCCAGGGCTGATCGATCTGACCCAAAGCTGGCTGGACGCGCTGGAGGGGATGGCGCTCTTTACCCGCCTGGGGATCCGGCTGAACTCCTCGGAGGAGCTGCTGCACTGGGCGGGCGCAAAGGCGCTGAACGCCGTGCCCGATGTGATGCAGCGCCTGGCCGGGCTGGGCGACCGCCTGTCCCGCGCCTTTCCGGCCCCGGTGCTGGGCTTTTATTTTCTGCGGGACCGGGAGAGCTTTTGCTTTCAGGCGTCGCTGCTGATCCCGCTCCGATACCGTCGGCGGCTGCTGGCGGCGCTCAAGGAGATGCGGCGGGAGATCGCCGCCTATTTCCGCGGCCAGCTGCTGGTCAGCCTGGCGGTGGCCTGCCTGACTGCCCTGGGGCTGCTGATCGTGGGCGTGCCCGCCTGGCTGCTGCTGGGGGCGGTGATGGGCCTGTGCGATCTGATCCCCTATCTGGGGCCGTATCTGGGCATGATCCCCATCCTTCTGTTCTCCCTGCCCCAGGGCGTATCCACTGCGCTGTGGGCGGCGGCCGCTGCGGCGCTGGTGCAGCAGATCGAGAGCGTGTTCCTCTCCCCGCGGCTGATGGGCGGGGCCACCGGGCTGCATCCGGCCTACGTGCTGCTGCTGCTTTCGGCGGGCGGCCTGGCGGCGGGGCTGCGCGGCATGCTGCTGTCCCTGCCGCTGTTTGTATGCGTCCGGGGCGCTGCCCGGGCCCTGCGCTGCGCCGCCCGGGAAGAAATGCCGTGAAGTGCGCCGATTTCGCCCGAAATACCGGCTTTTGGTATTGCCATTTTTAACAAAACGGGGTATAATATTCTATCAGTAAAGGGGGGACTGCCTTGTCAAACCTGAACGATACCACGAAGCTTCAGCCCATCCGGGACAGCCACAGCACCGCCAGGGGGATCCTGGAATACGTCTATCGGGCGCTGCAGGCCAAGGGATACGACCCGATCACGCAGATCACGGGTTTTATTCTGACGGGCGATCCCACCTACATCACCAGCTTCAACAACGCCCGCAGCATGATCTGCCGCCTGGAACGCGATGAGATCCTGGAGGAGCTGGTGTACTTCTACCTGACGGAGAATTTTGACCAATGAGCCAGGGACGGATCGTGGCGCTGGACGTGGGTGACGTGCGCATTGGCATCGCCGTGTGCGATGAAACCCGGCTGATCGCCACCCCACACAGCGTATACAAGCGCGTGGGCTTCGGGCCGGATGTGCGGCACATCAAGGCGCTTTGCGATGAGATGGGCACCCGCAGCGTGCTGTGCGGCCTGCCCCGCAACATGGACGGCAGCATCGGTTTCCAGGCCAAAAAGGTGCTGGCCCTGGCCGAGCAGCTGGAGGCCGCCGGGCTGCATGTGATCTACCAGGATGAGCGGCTCACCACCGTGACGGCGGAGCGGGCGCTGATCGAGGGCGGCATGCACCGGGAGGAGCGCCGCGGCACCGTGGATAAGGTGGCCGCCGCCGTGATCCTGCAGCAGTATCTGGATACGCTGCGCAATATCGACGCATCCCACATAGTGGATTAATAACGAGGAGGAAAAACCCCATGACCGATGAAATCAACAACCAGATCCCCGAAGAGGAAGACAATATTGTGGAACTGACCGACGAGGACGGCGTCGTTTCCAAGTTTGAATACCTGACCACCATCTCCCATGAGGGCGGCGAATACGTGGTGCTGCTGGTGCTGGATGACGAGGGCAACGAGCCCGGCGACGACGATGACGGCGAAGTGGTGATCCTGCAGATCGAACAGGACGAGAACGGCGAGGACATCTACGTCAGCGTGGAGGACGAGGACGTATCCCAGGCTGTGTTCGATAAGTTCATGGAGTCCATGGACGAGGAAGACGAGGAATAATTTTTCCATCGCATTTTGGCCGACCTGCCCCTCCGGGCGGGCCGGCTTTTCACGCAGAAAGGATCACCGATGAAAAAGCTTTTTGTTTTGCTGGCCCTGCTGATGGCGCTGTGCGCTTCCGCCCTGGCCGAGGAGGCCCAGGAGATCACGGGCCAATGCGCGCTGGCGGTCTCCCAGGATAAAAAGAACATTGCGGCCATGACCGACGGCGATTATTACACCTACTGGACGGGCACCAAGAACAATTATGTGGAGATCACCGCCCCGGAGGGAGAGCTGCTGTACGGCCTTTACGTCTGCTGGGGCCATATCACACCCTGGGAGGCACGGGCCTATGACGCGGCGTCGGGCGATTGGGTTGCGATCTATACCACCGAGGATGAATTTTATCACCAGTATATCCCGCTGGAGGCTGGCTATCAGGCCGTTCGTCTGGTGAACACCTCCAAGGACGGCTATGAGATGAAGGTCAGCGAGCTGCACGCTCTGGGCGCGGGGGAGCTGCCCGCCTGGGTGCAGCGGTGGAATGCCTTTGAAGGCAAGGCCGATCTGGTGCTGCTGATCACCGATCCCGGGGATGAATACCTGTTTTTCGGCGGCCTGCTGCCCACCTATATCGCCCAGGGCAAGGAGATCATGCTCTGCGAGTGCGTCAACACCATCGCGGCCTACAAGAGCCAGCTGCTGGACGGCGCCTGGCAGCTGGGGCTGCGCAATTATCCCTATATGGCCTATTTCAAGCCCCGCATGAGCACCAGCCTGCAGGGCCAGTATGACAACTGGAGCGAGGTGCAGTTTGTGCGCCACGTTTCCCGCATCGTGCGCATGTACAAGCCCGATGTGCTGGTGACCCACTCCAAAAACGGCGAGGGCATCGATGGCGGGCATAAGGTATGCGCCGACGCCGCCATCCGCTCTCTGACCACCGCCATGGACGAGCTGTACGACGTGGGCTATGGCTATGCCAACTGGGGCAACTGGAAGGTCAAAAAGCTGTATCTGCATTTGTACGGAGATCATGAAACGGTGATCGATTATCATCAGCCCCTGGATTATTACGGCGGGAAGACCGCCGACGAGATGGCGCAGCAGGCCTATGCCCTGCAGGATTATCAGCGCAAATCGCTGAAGGGCTCCAATCTGACCTGGGGCGAGGGCGTATGCGATGGCAGCGCCTACGGCCTGGTATACAGCGAGGTGGGCGAGGACACCGGCGCCGGGGATTTGTTTGAGCATTTGGATTAATGATGATGGCCATGCCGGGAAAACCGGTATGGTCCTTTGTTTACGATGGGAGGAGGAGCCATGAGAAAGATTCGTTGGGGCGTATTGGGCACGGCGGGCATCGCGCGCTGGGCCACCATTCCCGGCATGCAGAAGGCCGAAAACTGCCAGCTGTACGCCATTGCGGGACGCAGTTTGGAGAAGGCAAGGCAATTCCAGCAGGATTTCGGCTTTGAGAAGGCCTACGGCAGCTATGAGGAGCTGCTGAACGATCCCCAGGTGGAGGCGGTGTATATCCCGCTGCCCAATGACCTGCACGCGCCCTGGAGCATCCGCGCCATGGAGGCCGGCAAGCATGTGCTGTGCGAAAAGCCGCTGGCGGGCAGCGAGGCTGAGGCGCGGCGGATGGTTGAGGCCGCGGACCGCTGCGGCGTGCACCTGATGGAGGCCTTTGCCTACCTGCATAACCCCTTTATGGATGCGGTCAAGCAGGAGCTGGACGCCGGCGCTGTGGGCGATATCTGCTATTTTGAGTCGGCCTTCATCGGCGGACGCACGCCCGATACCGATATCCGCATGTATAAGGAAAAATATGGCGGCGCGCTGTACGATCTGGGCTGCTATGCCGCCAGCATGACGCTGTGGATGATGGGGGAGCCGCAGGACGTGCGCGCGTCGGCGCAGTTCTCCGACCGCGGCGTGGATTTGTTCACCTCCGCGGTGCTGACCTATGCCAACGGCGCGTTCGCCAGCCTGGACTGCGGCATGGCGCTGCCCAATGCGCGGGTGGATCGCTTCCGCGTGCACGGCACCCGGGGAAGCATCGTATCCGACGTGCGGTTCAACCAGTCCGGCGAGATCGCCTATACGGTGACCCACGACGGCGAAACCCAGGTCAAAACGGTGTTTGCCCGGGATAATTACACCCTGGAGGTGGAGCAGCTGGGCCGCTGCATCCTGGGCGAGGAGAAACCGCGCGTTACCCGGGAATTCTCCCTGATGACCGCGCGGCTGCTGGATCGGATTCTGAAGGAAATCGGGTATTGAGACGGGACGAACAATTGCGCAAATTGAGATTTGGCGAGGCCTCCGCGGCCTCGAGCTCTGCGCCAAAGGACCTTCGGGTCCGGGGCCTTCCGGCCCGCCCTCGCTAAAAATGATCCACTGGATCATTTTTCGGACGCTGCGGGCCCTCTGGACTCCCAACGGGGCGAACTACTTGAATTGGAAAACAAACTCGTTTCCGCTAGCTTGGTTAAGTCGCCAAGCGAGTTCCCGGGCAAAAGAACAAAGGGAAAATCCCTGAAAAATGAGCTTGTTCATTTTTCAGGGATTTTCTCTTTGTTCAGCGGTGTGCTTTGCGCACCGCGCGCACGGCGTAGCCGTGCTGCCCGGGAACGGTGGCAGGCGTTAAAGCCTGTTGGCGGAAAAGCCCGCAGCATTTACGGCGACAAACGCAGCCTTCTTCGGTTCCTTCTTGGGCTCCAAGAAGGAACGCCCCCGTTCGTACCCCTCTCCCCGTCAAATCCCAATTTGCAGCTCGACAGGAAAAGCTTATACCTTCAGCTTTCGCAGCGCTTCCTTGTGTTCCGGGGTTACGCGGAAGCTTTCGATAGCCTTCTGGATGGCCTTGTTGTGCGTCCAGGAGGCCAGGGCGCGGGATTGGATCAGGGGCAGGGCGGCGTCATACTGCTTGGCCAGGGCGGTGGCAAAATACCAGGCAATCATCATGTTGATGTAGTATTCCTCCGAGCGGATCTCGGCCACCCAGGAGAGGTATTCCGGGTCAAAATCCCCGTCCAGATAAAACCGCATCAGCGCGCCAATGCCAAACCGGCAGGTATAGGTATGGGCGCTTCCCATCCACCGGCGGATGTGCGGCAGCGCTTCGCCGGTGTGCTTTTTGAAGCAGGTGGGGATCAGCGTATCGCAGGTACACCAGTTATCCACGTGGGGCAGAAAGGCGTCCAGCGCAGCCACGCAGGCGTCCAGATCCCGGATACCGCTGATCAGCACGGCGTGCAGGTTGTTCTCATCAAAGTATCGATGGGGCAGATCGGCCAGAAAAGCCGCAGACTCCGGGGATTTTTGGATCTCCTTTGCCAGCTGCCGCAGCGCGGGAAAGCGGATGCCCAGCATGTCCTCCCGCCGCAGCCCCGGGGCCAATTTAAACTGAAGATCAGCGTTGGCCGGATCCTCCAGGGCCAGCAGCCGCCCGCGGATATCAAGCATGGTACAGCCCTCTTTCCCGCAGATACTGCACGCTGCTGCGCAGGGCAGCCTCCGTTTTGATCTCGATCACCGCCCGGGCGTTCGCTGTGTCCGCCCTGTGCACCAGCGACGCGATATCCAATTCGCCCGCGCCCAGGGGCATATGACATTGGTTGGGCCTGGCGTCGTGCAGGTGCATATGGTTCAGCCTCCCGGGATGCTTTTCGTAAAACCAGGCGTCCTTGTAGCCCGCCACCTTTTCATGCCCCACGTCCAGCGTCAGGCCGAAGGCATCAGATTCCAGCAGCAGCTCGATGGTATCGGTCTGGAAGGGCTCCCAGGGACGCTCGGTGTTCTCCACGCAGACCCGCACCTGGCCCTGGCTGGCCTCCTCACAGATGGAACGGAAGGCGAGCACGTTCTGCTCGTACGCCTTCCGATAGCGGCTGAACAGATGATCCACATGGTCGGGCAGCGTTACATAAATGCCCCGCAGCCAATGCAGATTGACGGCGGGCATATGCGCCAGCCGGGCCAGGGTGATGGCCTCCCGGGCCTCCCGCAGCCAGGCCTCCCGTACGTATTTGGAGAAGGTGCAGGGGGCCATTTCCTCGTGCAGGTGGAAGGTAAAATAAACGCCGTATTTCTCCTGCAGGTCAGTCAGCTCCGCCGCGCTCATATTGTCCAGGCCGCACAGCGGAAAGCTCATGTTCAGCTCCACAAAATCCAGCTTCAGCTCCGCGCCCAGCCGGGCCGCGTCTTCTATGCTGCTGTTTTCCAGCAGAAAAGGCATGCCAAATTGCATCGCTCGCGCCTCCATGCGTTTTTCCCTATTATACCAGCAATCGGTCTGTTTGCCCAGTTTTTTCTTTGCGTTGGCGTAGCGGGATCATTAAAATATCCCCCGGCGAAAACCGGGGGATGGGAAGCTTTATTCGTCCTCACTGGGCGCGTCGGCGCTGCGGTTGGCGCGGCGGTGACGCTGCGCTTTTTCCTTGATAGGAGTCTGATCCGCCTTGGAAACGAGCTGCGGGGTGATCTCCTCGATGTGATCCAGGGAGATGGGCTTTACCGGGGGCGGCAGCGGGATATCCTCGGGCAGAGAGGCCTGCTCGGCGGGAGCAGAGTCCGCCTGGGGCTGCTGCTCCGGTTCCGGCTCGGCGGTCTGGGACTGCTGGGCCGGCGGGGCAAAGAGCGAGCTTTCCTCTCGGGTCAGGCGGTAGGCCACGGTCTCCTCGCCGTTTTCCGCCACGGCGGGGGTCTCCTCGTTCAGGATGCTGTCCGAGGGGAGCGTTTCGGAGGCCGCCGGCGGCGCGATGGTTTCCATACCGTCCTCGGGCTCCTCCTGATCGGTGAAGCTTTCGGGATGGCGGGCGGGCTCTTTATAATCGCGCTTCTCGCCCAGCTCCATATGGTCGTAGGCGTTCTTGCTGGCGCTGTGCTTTTTGGCGCGGATCACGGTGCTGATCACAAACAGCAGGAAGCTGGCGGCAAACAGCCCGCCCAGCACGTAGGCGGCGATGCGCAGAATGCCGTTGGTCTGCAGCTTGACGGGCTCCAGCACCTCGATGGGCGCAGCCGTCACGGTGACCAGGGGCGCCACAGTGGGGATGGGCGCCATGGTGGGGGTGACCACCGGCGGGGCATAGGTCAGCACGATCTCGTTGCTGTCGAAGGATACGGTGTTCTTCAGCGGATCGGCGGCCGATGCGGTAAAGCGGAACTTGCCCGCCTGGGATACGGTGAAGGCGCGGGTGATGGTGACCGACTCGGAGGGCGCCAGCTTCTCGATG
Organism: uncultured Eubacteriales bacterium; assembly: GCA_902787835.1. Lineage (GTDB taxonomy): Bacteria > Bacillota > Clostridia > Christensenellales > Aristaeellaceae > SFMI01. The sequence goes on along the minus strand of CADAHU010000007.1, from coordinate 30,695 downwards.
GTATAAAAGCGGGTGGGTCCGTGGCTCAAGGCGATATCCTTGGCCTCGAAGGTGGAATTGTTGGTCACCGTCAGCGTGAAGTTCACATCCGCCGGGGCGCTGGAGATGGTGGCGCTCTCGCTGTCGGCGGTTACTGCCAGCACCAGCACCTGCGACGGATCATACACGCTGATCTTGACCTCGTTGGAGGTCACGGTGTTGGTGGTGCCGGTGTTGTCCGGCAGGGTGATGGTATACTTAAAGGTGGTGGTCTCGCTCAGGGTAAACTGCTTATCCCGCACCAGCGTTTCACCAGGGCCCAGCGTCAGGTTGGTGAACAGCTCCCCATAGGTGGGGTCGGTCACCGTGATGTTGGAATAGGTGATGTTGCCGTTGTTGGCGATGGAAAGCGTCAGCGTAACGGCTTCGCCCTCGGTGATGGAGGTTTTATCGGCGGTCAGGACATCGCCCAGCACCAGGCCGGGGTTGGCCTTGGGGATCTTTTCCTCGGCCAGGGTGATGGTGCTGGTTTCGCCATCCGCCGTATAGGTGACCTTGCCCGCGCTGGTCAGATCGGCATTGCCCATGGTGGCGGTAAACTGGATGGTTTTGCGCTCGCCGGGCGCCAGGGACGGCAGCGTCTGGTTGGAGCGGGAGATGCTGGAGTTCTCGCGGACGCGGATGTTTTTGATCTCCACATTGCCGGCGTTGTACAGCTCGTACTGCACGTTGACCGTGCTGCCGTTGCGCACCACCTTGGGATCGATGTTGCGGTTGACGATCAGATCCACGTTGGTGCCGGTGTAGGCGATGGCCACGGACTGCATCTGGGCGTGCTCCACCACCTCGCCGTCCTCCTCGGCCTGGTAATAGCTCAGGGTATAGGTCAGCTGGCCTTTGTCCAGCTGCTCCTGGCTTACATTATAGGTATATTGGGCGGTGCGGAACTCACCGTCCCGGATCAGCGCCTGGCCGTTATCGCCGAAGGCGGTGACCACCTCGCCGGCGGGATCCTGCACGGAGACAGGCTCGGTCATATCGGCGCCGCTGTTATTGACCACCCGGATGGATACGGTGACCGGCCCGGGCGCCGTCAGGCTGGCGGGCTCCACCGACAGGGAAAAGCTCAGCGGTTCCTCCGCCAGCGCAGGGATGGCAAACAGCAGCATGGCCAACAGCAGCGCAAGCAGCAGTGCGATTCTCTTCTTGTTCTGGGCAAACAACATGCCCGACCCCCCTTCCTGATACGCGCCCAATGCGCGCGGAACGGCATTATTTCAAATTACATTGTACTTGATTCATGCATTTCTGTCAAGTAAAGCGATCCGCTTTCGCGCAAAACAGTTGTTATTTTACATCCCGGGGCGCGGACCAGGGCCGGAAAGGCTGTTTCCCATGCCTTTGTTGGATCTGGCGATTATTGGGACAAAGAATGCATTTTGCATGTAAATACAATCAAAATACATAAAAAATCATCAAAAAACGGTTGACAGCGGCAAAAAACGGGTGTATAGTCACCTCAACATTCAGGCAGGACCTGGATGGAATAGAGGCGCGGCCGACAAGAGTAGCGCGCGGGAGCCCCTGCCAGGGCGAGGATCGCACGCGAAAGGGGAAGCCGCCGAAATGCGAAAGCAACGGCAGGGCAATCGCGTTGGGCAAGGGGAAAACATCCGCTTGACTGTCATGGTACAAGGCCATGGAGCGCTATTCAAAATCAGCCGATCTAAAAGGATGCAGGCGGTGAATGGCGCAGGCCGATTCACCGCTTTTCTTGTATAAAAAAGGAGGACGCAAAAATGATGAGAAGAATGTTCGCCGTACTGATCGCCCTGATGATGACCCTGTCCCTGACCGCTGCCCTGGCCGACGTACCCAGCGGCGTGGAGGATGGCGTGCTGACCATCGCCATGGAATGCGCCTACGCTCCCTATAACTGGACCCAGTCTGACGACAGCAACGGCGCCGTGCCCATCGCCAACGTGCCCGGCTCCTACGCCAACGGCTACGATGTGATGATCGCCCAGCGCATCTGCGAGGCCAACGGCTGGCAGCTGGAAGTGATCCAGTCCGACTGGGATTCCCTGGTGCCCGGCGTGCAGACCGGTACCTTCGACGCCGTCATCGCCGGCCAGTCCATGACCGCCGAGCGCGCCGAGCAGGTGGATTTTGCCGGCCCCTACTTCTACGCCACCATCGTGTGCCTGACCCGCGCCGGCAGCGCCTATGAGAACGCCCAGAGCCTGGCCGACCTGGCCGGCGGCAGCTGCACCGCGCAGATCGCCACCATCTGGTATGATACCTGCCTGCCCCAGATCACCGGCGCCAATGTGATGACCGCCGCCGAGACCGCTCCCGCCATGCTGATGGCGCTGGAGACCGGCGCTGTGGACTTTGTGTGCACCGATATGCCCACCGCCCAGGGCGCTGTGGCCGCCTATCCCGATATGGTGATCCTGGACTTCTCCGGCACCGACGGCGACTTCCAGTTCACCGAGGAAGAGCGCGCTGAGAATGTGAACATCGGCGTATCCATGATGAAGGGCAACACCGTGCTGCGCGAGGCCATCGACAGCGTGCTGGCTACCATGACCGCGGATGATTTCAACGCCCTGATGGCCCATGCCATCGAGATCCAGCCCCTGATGGACTGATATTAAATAGGATAGAAACAATCGCTGCGCGCTGGGGGACAGGCCGTCCTCCAGCGCGCAGATATGCAATTATAACGCAAAGGAGCAGACCTGATGAGCAAGTTTGCGCAGCTTGGGGCGGATATCGCCAAGCTTTGGGGAAAATATGGCGGCGCGTACCTGAGCGGCATCCAGAATACGCTGATCCTGGCGCTGGTGGGCACGCTGCTGGGCTGCCTGATCGGCTTCGTATGCGGCGTGCTCAATACCATTCCCCATGGCCCGGGCACCCATCCCGTCAAGCGGTTTTTCCTGAAGGTGGTGCGCATCATCATCCGCGTGTATGTGGAGGTTTTCCGCGGCACGCCCATGGTGCTGCAGGCGGTTTTCCTCTATTACGGCCTGCCCTATTTTACCGATAACGCGGTCAAGTTCACCTCCATCTGGCTGGCAGCCATCGTGGTGGTATCCATTAATACCGGCGCGTACATGGCGGAATCCGTCCGCGGCGGCATCATATCGGTGGATCCCGGCCAAACCGAGGGCGCAAAGGCCATTGGCATGACCCACGTGCAGACCATGACCAGCGTGATCCTGCCCCAGGCGCTGCGCAATATCATGCCGCAGATCGGCAACAACTTTATCATCAACGTGAAGGATACCTCGGTGATGTTCATCATCGGCTTCCCGGAGTTCTTTGCCGCGCACCGCGCCACTGTGGGCGCCAGCTACCTGTATTTCCCCTCGGCCACCGTGGAGATGGTGGGCTACCTGACCATGACGCTGCTGGCATCCTTCCTGCTGCGCTGGCTGGAGCGGAGACTGGACGGCTCCAGCAGCTATGAGCTGGTGCAGGAGGATCAGTTGGTCATGACGGCGGGTACCTATAACCACCCCGATCGGGGCACGCCCTTCGACGAGCGCAGCAAGGAATACGAGCAAGATGGAAAGGATGGCAATTAATATGGCGGAGCATATTCTGCAGATCAACCACCTTTCCAAATCCTTTGGCACAAACGCCGTGCTGCGGGATATCGATTTTACCGTGGACAAGGGCGATGTGATCAGCATCATCGGCGCGTCCGGCTCCGGCAAATCCACCCTGCTGCGCTGCATCAATCTGCTGGAGACGCCCAACGCAGGCGAGATCATTTATAATGGTAAGAACGTGCTCGCTCCCGGCACCAAGGCGGCCAAGTATCGCGCCCGGGTGGGCATGGTGTTCCAGTCCTTTAATCTGTTCAACAATATGACCGTGCTGGACAACTGCATGGTGGGGCAGATCAAGGTACTCAAGCGCAGCCGGGAGGAAGCCAAGGCCCACGCCATGCAATACCTGGAAAAGGTGGGTATGGCGCCCTACGTAAACGCCAAGCCCCGCCAGATCTCCGGCGGTCAGAAGCAGCGCGTGGCCATTGCCCGCGCCATGGCCATGGATCCGGAGGTGCTGCTCTTTGATGAGCCCACCAGCGCCCTGGATCCTGAGATGGTGGGCGAGGTGCTCTCCGTTATGCGCAGCCTGGCGGAAAGCGGCATGACCATGCTGGTTGTCACCCATGAGATGGCCTTTGCCCGGGACGTGAGCACCCGCGTGGTGTACATGTGCGATGGCGTCATTCTGGAGCAGGGGCCGCCCGCCCAGCTGCTCAGCAATCCCCAGCAGCCCCGCACCCAGGATTTCCTGCGGCGCATACTGGGACGGCAGGGATGACGCGGCGTGCTGCATTGTAGTGACAGGAAAACGTTCGAGGCCTCCGCGGCCTCGAGCTCTGCGCCAGGAGACTTCGCCTCCTGGACCTCAGCGGGCGAACCAACTTGAATCGACGAACAAACTTGTTTCCGCCAGTTTGGTTGCGGTCGCCAAGCGAGTTCCCTGGCAAAAGAACAAAGAGAGAAATCCGGAAAAATGAACGAGCTCATTTTTCCGGATTTCTCTCTTTGTTCAGCGGTGCGCTTTGCGCACCGCGTGCACGGCGGAGCCGTGCTGCCAGGGAACGGGGATGGGCGTTAAAGCCAGTTGGCGTGCAGCCAGCAGCATTTACGGCGACAACGCAGCTTTCTTCGGTTCCTTCTTGGGCTTCAAGAAGGAACGCTCCCGTTCGTCCCTTCCCCACAAATCCCGGTTTGCAAATGCTGTTACGCCTGCGCTTTGGGCGTGTCCCCGTGCTGCTGCATCTGCTCGTTCAGCAGGTTGATATCGCCGCAGCCCATGGTGAGCACCAGATCGCCGGGCTGCCAATGGGCGCGCAGGTAAGCCTCGGTGTCATCAAAGGAGGGCGTCAGCACGGCGTCCACGCCATGGGCGCGCATGCCGTCCACCAGCATCTGGCTGTTGATGTCCCCGGGGTCAACCTCCCGGGCGGCGCAGATATCGGTGACCAGCGTGTAATCCGCCGCCTCCGTGCAGGTCAGGTAGCTGTCAAACAGCGTTTTGACCCGGCTGTAGGTGTGGGGCTGCATCACCGCCCATACATGATTGGCGTGCTGCTCCTTGGCGATGGCGATGGCGTTGCGCATCTCCGTGGGGTTATGGCCGTAATCGTGGTACATGTGCACGCCGTCGATATCCCCGGTATGCTCAAACCGCCGGTGCGCGCCGATAAAATGATTCAGGGAATCGGCGGCCTTTTCCATATCCGCGCCCAGGGCGTGAGCGCAGGCCAGCGCCGCCAGGGCGTTGCCCACCTGAATGCGTCCGGGCACGCTGAGCGCCGCGTGGCAGCGCTTTTCTCCGCGATACATTACGTCAAACTGCGCCCGGCCCAGATCGCCCATTACCAGGTTCTCGGGATACCAGTCGCTGTCCGCCGTAAAGCCGAAGGTCTCATGCCGGCGATCCAGACGGCGGAGCAGCTTCTGCACCCGGGGATCATCACCCCAGCCCACCACCAGGCCGTCCTCCGGCAGAAGGGAGCAGAAATTGTAGAACGCTTCCTCAATGTGCTGAATATCGCCGTAATAATCCAGATGGTCCTCCTCGATGTTCAGCACCACCGCGATGGTGGGGTGCATGTGCAGAAAGCTTCCGGCGTACTCGCAGGCCTCGGCCACAAACACCCGCTCGCTGCCGATGCGCGTGCTGCCGCCCAGGGCGTCCAGCCGACCGCCGATGTGCACGGCGGGGTCCAGACCGCAGTCCATCAGCATCTGGGACAGCATGGAGGTGGTGGTGGTCTTGCCGTGGGTGCCGCTGACGCAGACCGCGTCCCTGTGCCCCTCCATCACCTGGCCCAGCAGCTCCGCCCGCTCGATCTGCGGGATCCCGTGGGCAAAGGCCCAGGCGCGCTCCGGGTTATTGGGCTTGATGGCCGCGGAATACACCAGCACGTCGGCGCCCTGCACGTTTTTTTCGTCATGGCCGATGGCGATGGCAACGCCCTGGGCCTCCAGCCGCTCCACGGCATGGCTGTGGCTCTTGTCCGAGCCCGTAACGTGATAGCCCTGCTGCACCAGCATCCCGGCCAGGCCGCTCATGCTGCTGCCGCCGATGCCGATCATATGTACGCGCTTGCCCTTAAAATCGCGGATTTGCGGTGTGGACATGGTCAAATACTCCCTTTTTAATCAAGGATAAGATGGGGGCCGTGCGGCCCCCATCATTTACTGTCTTCTTTGTGATTACTTTCCCAGCACCTTCTTGGCCGTGGCCGCCACGTTCTCGGCGGTGAAACCATACTCCTTGAACAGGATACCGGCGGGGGCGGAGGCGCCAAAGTGATCCAGGCCGATCACTGCGCCGTCCAGACCGACGAAACGGTACCAGGGCATGGTGGCGCCGGCTTCCACGGCCACGCGGGCGCGGATGGCGGCGGGCATTACGGACTCCTGATAGGCTGCGTCCTGCCTGAGGTACAGCTCCATGCAGGGCATGGAGATCACGCGGGCCTGAATGCCCTCGCCGGCCAGCAGGCCTTTGGCGGCCACGCACTGCTCCACTTCGGAGCCGCTGGCCATCAGCAGCACGTCGGGCGTGCCCTGGCAGTCCTCCAGCACATAGCCGCCCTTAAAGGCTTCGGTCCCCTGCTCGCCATACTGGGGCAGGCCCTGACGGGTCAGCACCAGGCAGGTGGGGCCGCAGGCAGTCAGGGCGCTCAGCCAGGCGGCGGTGGTCTCCTTGCCGTCGGCGGGGCGGAACACCTGCACGCCGGGGATGGCCCGCAGGCCGGCCAGATGCTCGATGGGCTCATGGGTGGCGCCGTCCTCGCCCACGCCGATGGAATCGTGGGTCAGCACGTAGGTGACGGGCAGCTTCATGATGGCGCTCATGCGGATGGCGTGCTTCATGTAATCGCTGAACACGAAGAAGGTGCCGCAGAATACGCGCAGGCCGCCGTGCAGGGCGATGCCGTTGCAGATGGCCGCCATGGCATGCTCACGCACGCCGAAGTGCAGGTTGCGGCCGCCGCGGTTCTCGGCGCTGTAATCGCCGCCTTCCTTGATGTAGGTGTTGTTGGAGGGGGCCAGGTCGGCGCTGCCGCCCACCAGGTTGGGCAGCTTGGCCGCCAGGCGGTTGATCATGGTGCCGCTGGTGGCGCGGGTGGCGATCTTGCCCTCGAAGGCCCACAGCGCGGGATCCTCGCACAGGCCCTCGGGCAGCTTCATGGCATACCAGTCCTCATACTCCTGGGCCAGCTCGGGATAGGCCTGGGCGTAACGGGCCATCATATCCTTCCACTCCTGCTCGCGCTGGGCGCCGCGGGCGGCGGTGTCCTTCAGGTGGTCGTACACATCCTGATCCACATGGAAGCATTCCTCGGGCATGCCCAGGGTGCGCTTGGTGGCCAGCAGATTTTCATCGCCCAGGGGCGCGCCATGCACGCCGCTGGTGCCCTGCTTGGCGGGGCAGCCGTAGCCGATGATGGTCTTGCAGACGATCAGGCTGGGGCGGTCGTCCCGGCGGGCTTCCGCGATGGCGGAAAGCACCTGCTGGGGATCGTTGCCATCGGCGACATGCAGCACCTGCCAGCCATAGGCGGCAAAGCGCGCGCCCACGTCCTCGCGCATGGCGATATCGGTGTTGCCCTCGATGGAGATGTCGTTGTCATCATAGAGCAGGGTCAATTTGCCCAATTTGAGGGTGCCGGCCAGGGAGGCGGCCTCGCTGGCAATGCCTTCCATCATGCAGCCGTCGCCGCAGAAGGCGTATACGCGGTGATCCACCACGGGGAAATCGGGACGGTTGAACTTGGCGGCCAGCATGGTCTCGGCGATGGCGAAGCCCACGGCGTTGGCCACACCCTGTCCCAGGGGACCGGTGGTGGTTTCCACGCCCGCGGTCTCGATCTCGGGATGGCCGGGGGTCTTGCTGCCCCACTGACGGAACTGCTTGAGATCATCCATGGTCAGCCCGTAGCCAAACAGGTGCAGCAGGCTGTACATCAGGGCGCTGGCGTGGCCGTTGGACAGCACAAAGCGGTCGCGGTTGCGCCATTTGGGGTCGGCGGGGTTGTGCTGCATGGCGTCGGCCCAAACGGCATAAGCCATGGCCGCCATGCCCATGGGCGCGCCGGGATGGCCGCTGTTGGCCTTCTGCACCATATCGGCGGACAGGATGCGGATGGTGTTGATCGTCTTTTGCTGGATATCCATGGTTTGTGCTCCTTTATGATTTATTTGTTTAAGTATGCCTTCAGGGGAGTCAGATCGATGTTCTCCGTGCCATCCAGCACGGCCAGCAGCTTGCGGAGCATATCCTCCACGCCGCCGTGCACGTCGCTCTCGGCGTTCAGGGGCAGCACGGGATCATGCACGCTGAGCCGCAGCAGGAACCAGCCGTTATCCAGGCCTTCCTCCAGGTCAAAGTTGATGCGCACGCCCTCGCGGTTATCCGGGGCAATATGCCAGCCCTCGGCAAAGGCCGCGTGATCCATCACCTTTTCGATGGCCAGGCGTCCGGCCTCGCGGAAGTCCTCCGCCTGGATGCCCAGGCGCAGCTCCACGCTCTCCACAGGCTCGCGCAGGCCCTCCAGCAGGTCGCTGAGCTCCTTGCCTTCCTGCTTCAGCCGCATGGCCTCCACCAGCAGCACGGTGGTCAGGTACATGCCGTCGTCCAGCCAGTGGTTTTCCCGCAGGGCAGCATGGCCGCTGGTCTCAATGGCCAGGGGGCAATCGATGCCGGCCTCGTTCAGGCGGATGGCCTCGTCGATGACGTTGCGGTAGCCGCGCTTGAAGCGGTAATGCACGCCGCCCCATTCGGCGATAAACTGCGCCAGGCCGGAGGAAGTCACCGAGTCGGTCACGATGGTGGCCCCGGGCTTCTTATCCAGCAGGATGGCGCTGATCAGGGCGATCAGCCGGTTGCGGTTGATTTCGCGCCCCGCCTTGTCCACGATGGCGGCGCGGTCGCAGTCGGTATCAAAGATCAGGCCCAGATCCGCCCCGGCGTTCAGCACCGCTTTGCTGACGCTCTCCATGGCCTGGGGATTTTCCGGGTTGGGGATATGGTTGGGAAAATGGCCGTCGGGCTCCAGGAACTGGCTGCCCTCGGTCCACGCGCCCAGCTCCCGCAGCATCTCCTCGTAGAAGCCGCCCGCGCCGTTGCCGGCGTCCACCACCACGTGCAGGCCCAGCAGGGGGCAGGCCACGTCGGTATCCAGGCCGCGGCGCACCCGGTCCATCAGCTGCTGCTTGTATACGGGCAGGAATTCGCGCTTTTCGATGGGCTTATGGTCGCAGGCCACCGGCGCGGTGCTCTGGGCGATGCTCAGGATCATGCTCAGATCGGTGCTGTTGATGCCGCCGGTGGGCAGGAAAAACTTGAGGCCGTTGCGGTCCGAGGGGTGGTGGGAGGCGGTCACCATCACCGAGGCGTCGGGCTTGAAGCCCTCGGTGAGCAGGCACATGTACATGGCCGGGGTGGTGCACATGCCAAAATCCCATACCTGCGCGCCGCAGCGGGCCATGCCCTCGGCGCAGGCGGCCAGCAGATCGGGCCCGGTGATGCGGCTGTCGCGGCCGATGGCCACGGTGAGCTGCTCGGCGTGCTTGCCGGTCTTTTCGGTCAGCCAGGTGATGAACGCGCCGCCGATGCACAGCGCCACTTCATTGGTCAGCACGGCCTTTTCGCCCATGGCGCAGCCGCGCACGTCGGTGCCGCTCTTCAGCGTTTGATAGTTGATCATAGATTTCCTCCCTCGATATCGTTCAGCCCGCGCAGCAGCCGCCATACAGGGGCGATGGCCTTAAAATCCTCCGCTACGCGGTTCACAATGCCTTCGTCAAAGATCCAGGCGGGATCGATGCCCGTTTTTTCAAAGTACAGGCTGCGGGCCGGGTATACGCTCTTGAGCATTTCCGGCACGGTGGGCGGGGGCTGCATGTTCTTTTTCCATACCTGCCCGCCCTGGATAAAGCCGTGCTCCCAGGCCGTGCGCATCGCCTGCATCACCTCTTCGGGCCGGGCGAGGATGCGCCGCCGCAGGGCGTCGAAGAGCGATTGGTTTTCGTTCCACACGCCCAGGCCCCAGCTGACCGCTTCCAGCCGGATCTCAAACCAGTAGAAGGGCGCGCCATCCTTGTCCCGCGCCGCCTGGCGGAAGGCCACCCAGTGGTGATCCCGGTAGGGCGATTTATCCTTGGTGTAGCGGGTGTCGCGGTTGATGCGGCTCAGGCATTTGTGGGGCCGCACCTCCATTTCCTCATTGATCCTCAGCATGGTGGGCGCCAGCGCGTCGATGAAGGCGTAAAATGGATCGCGCACCTTCTGATAGTATTCCTTCCGATGGGCATCCATAAAGCTTTTATCATTGTTGAAGCGGATGTCCGCATAGAAGGAGAGCAGATCGTTATTGAACCCTGGGAACATGGTTTCCTCCCTTATCTTTCAGCCATCCTTAATTATATCCGATCGCAGCGTTTTTTTCAAGCCTGCGGCCCGCAAAACCTGCATATTTACGGGATGCTCGCCCCGGAGTGTGCCGATCCGCCTTGATTCGCGCCGGTTCGCCCCTTGACATACGGGCCGGCAAGTGCTACATTTTCGTTTGAACCCATCAGAGAACGGAGGATAAACGCCATGCAGCAGCCCAAGGAACGGCGGGAGATGGATCCCCGCTGGATGTGGAATCTGAACGATATCCTGGCCGGAACCCCGGCCTTTGACGCCTTATATGAAAAAACCGAGCGCGACATCGACGCCTGGCGGCAGTGCCAGGGGCAGGTGGCGGCCGATCCCCGCGCCGCCATCCGCGGATATTTTGATATCCAGCGCGCCGTGGAGCGCATGTTTACCTATGCCCGCATGCGGCAGGACGAGGACGGCGGCGATACCGCGGCCCAGACCCTGCTCTCCCGCATCCAGAGCCTGGCCACCAAAGCGGCCAGCGCCGGGGCCTTCCTGCGGCCGGAGCTGCTTTCCCTGCCCGCGGAGACGCTGACGGCGCTCCGGGAGGATGCGGATTTCAGCGAGTACAGCGTTTTTCTGGAGGATCTGCTGCGGGATCAGCCCCATACCCTGTCCGCCGATCAGGAGAGGCTGCTGGCCCAGATGGGCGAGATCGCCCAGGCGCCCGATGATATTTATACCATGCTCAGCGACGTGGACCGCCCCCTGCCCGATGTGAAGGACGAGAAAGGCCGGGACGCCAAGCTCAGCGCCACGGTGTATATGCGCATGCTGCGCAGCCGGGACCGGGAGGCCCGCAGGACCGCCTATGAGGCCGAGATGAACGCCTACGGCGTCTACCGCCAGACCTTTGCCGCCACCTATCGGTATAATGTAAAGAGCGACGTGGCCCAGGCCCGCATCCGCGGTTTCGGCAGCGCCATCGAGGCGTCGCTGCATCCCGACCGGGTGCCTGTGGCAGTGTATGATAACCTTGTGGACAGCGTGGAGGCCGCCCTGCCCGCCATGAACAAATACCTGGCGCTGCGCAAAAAGCAGCTGGGCGTGGATGAACTGCACCTGTACGATCTGTATGTGTCCATCGTGGACGGCTTCGATATGCCGCTGACCTACCCGGAGGCCTTCGAGCTGGTCAAGAAAGGCCTCACCCCGCTGGGCGCGCACTATCAGCAGCTGCTGGACGAGGCGTATACCAACCACTGGATCGACGTATACGAGAACAAGGGCAAGCATACCGGCGCGTACAGCTGGGGCGTATACGACAGCCATCCCTACGTGCTGCTCAACCATACCGACGATCTGAACGGCGCCTTCACCCTGGCCCACGAGCTGGGGCATGCCATGCATACCTGGCACAGCAATAAAAACCAGCCCTACGCCAAGGCGGGATACAGCCTGTTTGTGGCGGAGGTGGCCAGCACCTGCAACGAGATGCTGCTGATGCGGTATCTGATGAACGAATACAAAGGCGATAAAAAGGCCAGCGCGTATCTGCTCAACCACCTGCTGGAGGAGTTCCGCGGCACAGTGTTCCGCCAGACCATGTTTGCCGCCTTCGAGCGCGAGGTGCACCGCATGGAGGAGGCGGGCATCCCGCTGACCGCCGAATCGCTGGGCGAGGTGCATTGGCAGCTGAACAAAAAGTTCTACGGCGGCGGCAGCGAGATTGACGACTGCGTGCGGTACGAGTGGATGCGCATCCCGCATTTTTACAGCAGCTTTTATGTGTATAAATACGCCACCAGCTTTTCCGCGGCGGTGTACCTCTCCCAGCGCATCCTGACCGAGGGCCAGCCCGCGGTGGAGGATTATATGCGGTTCCTCAGCGCCGGCGGCAGTGTGCCGCCCATCGAGGCGCTCAAGCTGGCCGGCGTGGATATGGAGGATCCGGCCACCGTGCGCGATGCGCTCAAGGTGTTTGCCGATACGGTGGATCAGCTGGAGGCGCTGCTGTAATGGTGGCGGTGATGCTGGGGCTGGACGCCGCCGACTGCGCCGCTTATGCCGCGGAGCATTTGGATTGGCGGCGCTGCCGGGAGCTTAAATTCCAGGCGGAAGCCCTTTGCGCCGCGCTGGTGGAGGCGCATATCGCCTATATGCACGCCTGCGGCGCTTTGGATGAAACCGGCGATACCGGCGAGGGCGATTATGACGAGGACGAGGCGGTGGAGTATCTGCTGGAGGCGCTGCTGCGCGCTTTCCCGGCGGATGATAGCCGCGCCGGGCTGTACTGCGCGCTGATCGACGCGTTTTTGCCCGTATTTGATGATTATCTGCTGATGCACGGGCTGCTCAGCATGTAACGGAGGCACTATGCAATATCCCATTCCCGACCATCTGAAACCTTACCTGATCCCCACGGGGGAGGACAACAGCGAGCTGCGCGTCACCGGCGCTCTGCGCTGCAAGTGCGGCGGCGTGGCCTTTATCCCCTATACCAACGAGGCCGGCACCATCGCCGCGGCGCGGTGCCGCAAGTGCGGAGCCAAGATCCTGCTGCTGCACGCGGGCCGACACGGCTGGGACGGCTTTGTGGCCAAGGCCGATTATCTATACGATCTGCCCACCAAAATGCACCCGATGGAAACCTGCCCGCACTGCGAAAAAACCACGCCCCTGGCGGTGCGGGTGACCATCACCTCCTATGGCAAGGAGGATTTTATCCGGGACAGCGAGCTGACCGATGAGGATGGAAAGCCCCTGCGCGAGGAGGATTGGGTAAACGCCTTCTCCTCCTTCCGGATGGATGTGGTCTGTCCGGAATGCGGCGAGACCACCGAGAGCATCATCGATATAGAAACCGCATAAAAATATCCCCTTTCACGCAGACCGAGCGCGAAAGGGGTTTTTGTATGTGCGGCGCGCCTGCTCCCATTATGAAACGCATACCGCCAGCGCCAGCAGGAACTGCCCCAGGTAGTATACGCCCAGGCTGAACCAATCCAGGCGGACGTGGTTGCGGTCGATCAGCAGGTAGCCCAGCAGGGCGTCGGAGAGGGCAAAGAGCAGCGCGCCGGCGAAGTACAGCGGGCGCTGGGCGGCGGCCAGGGAGGCCATCAGGCACAGCACGGTGGCGTAGGCGTAAAAGAAGGCGTAGCGACGGCCGATGCGCTGGCGGAACCGGGTAAAGGCTGCCGTGGCGAAGCCCATCAGCGCCAGGAACAGGATCACGCTGTACCAGTTCGGCCGGTTCATCAGGCAGAAGGCGATCATATACAGCACATGCCCCAGGGCAAAGACCGCGCCGCCCGCAATAAAATGAAAGCACAGCACGCCATCCGCAATGGTGCAGGCGATGAGCCCCGCCAGCAGCACCCAGTGGGCCGCAATGCCGTTCTGCAGGCAGCCCAGCAGCGCCGTCAGCACTGCCATGGACGTGGCGGCGCACTTCAAAATGACGGACAGGGGCTTGCTGTGGCCGGGCGTCGTTTTAACGCGCTGAAAGGCGTAATAGAAGCACGCCATCAAAAGAAACAGAGCGGGGAGAAGGTAACGCATGGGTGAAACCTCCCGTCATCAAAGGCTGTTCAGTTGGGGGATCAAAGCGGAAACGGTGTCATCAACAAAGGCGTCGGCCTGCGCCGGCGTAAGATAGGGAAAAGCGCGGTGCGGGACGGCGCGCCCGCCCTGATAGAAGGCGCAGATCTCCCGGCGCTTGCGCTCAAAGGCGTCCGGGGCGAAAAAGCTCAGCAAATCGTTTGTAAAGTCAGCGGCCTGCGAATAGAGCCGGTAAGCCCGAAAACCGGGGTGCGCCTGCAGGTACAAAAAATCAATATCGTACCAATCGCGCTTGCATTGCTGTATCAGGCTGAATTTATCCTGGGCAAAGGCCTCGGGATAACGGGCAAATACGGGCTTGCAGGCCTCCTCGATCCAAGCGAGATCGGTCAGCAGATGGGCGTAATATCCCAGGTAAAAGCTGCGCGCGCGGGGAGAGGGGGCGGGCTTTTGAAGATAATCCCGGGCAAACCGCTCGTAATCGTAGTGCAGACGGCTTCCGGGCGGCGTTTTATAATGGGTCACCGTTTTGGGCGGATCATAGGCCATACCGTCTGCGGTGGGCGCGCCGCTGTCCGGAGCGATGCTGCCCTCGATGAAGGGCGCGTCGTCCAGCCCGGGCAGCGCGTCCAGCAGCAGATCGGCAATGCGCAGATGGATCATCCAGGTCGCCACGGCGGGGCCTCCTTCCTTTGATGATAGTTTGATTATACCATACCGCCGTCCATTCCAACAGGGAAAAGTTGACAGAGCGCATAAAATCGCATATACTACTTTCATAAACGGAAAGGATGACGATGGTTTATGTGCACGCCCACCTGATTTTAGGAAAAACAGCGCCATTTGTTATAACCTGAATCAGAAAAGGGTGTTTTTTGCATGCAAAAAAAGAATATCCCCCTGCTGTGCCTGATCACGCTGCTGCAGGGAATGGTGTTTTACGCCGCCATCGCCACGCTGTACCGGCAGGCGGCGGGGCTGAGCATTTTTCAGATCACGGCGCTGGAGGGCATCAGCACGGCGCTTTCGCTGGCGCTGGAGATCCCCTGGGGACGGCTGGCGGACAGGCTGGGGTACAAGCGAACCCTGATCCTGTGCAACGTGCTCTTCTTTGTTTCCAAGCTGATTTTCTGGCGGGCGGACAGCTTTGGGGCTTTCCTGGCGGAGCGGCTGCTGCTGGCGGTGGTGATCAGCGGGCTCTCGGGCGTGGATATCAGCATGCTGTATCTGTCCGCCCCAAAAGCGCAGGCTCAGCGCAATCTGGGCTGGTATCACGCCTGCGGGGAGGCCGGACTGCTGCTCTCCGGCCTGCTGTATGTCGGCCTGCTCAGCGGGCAATACCGGCTGTCCGCCCTGTGGACGGCGGCTGCCTATGGCCTGGCCGCGGTGCTGACCTTTTTCCTGGCGGAGGTGCGCGAACCGGCGGCGCGGGAAAAGCATGAAAGGCTTTTGCCGCTGCTGCGGACGCAGCTGCATACGCCCGGCCTGCTGGCGGCGGTGCTGTGCGGCGCGCTGGCCGGCGAGGTCATCCATTGCGTTACCGTGTATTTCAATCAGCTGCAATATGTGCGCTGCGGCCTGGGGGACAGGGCGATTGGCATCGCCTTTGGGATCGCCGCGGTCGCTGGCCTTTTGGGGCCGCTGAGCGGGGGTCTGACCCTCAGGCTTGGCGTCCGGCGAACGGGCCTGTGGCTGCTGCTGGGGGCTGCGGCCTGCGCGGCGGGGCTGGCCTTTACCCGGAGCGGCCTGCTGTCCATTGGGCTGATCGCTTTGATGAGCCTGCTTTCCGCCCTGTTTTCGCCGCTGATTTCCAGCATTGAAAATGACCTGATCACCACCAGCGACCGGGCGACGGCGCTGAGCGTGGACGCCATGATCGCGGACAGCGTGATCCTGACTTTGGATCTGGGCCTGGGCCGGGCCGCCGACGGTAGCCTGACCTTGGCGCTGGGTCTCTGCGCCCTGGGAACGCTGATTGCCGCCGCGCTGTTCAGCCGGATCCCCAAATCCAACCGATCCAAAGGGACATGATCGATTGCCAGTGCTTGCATAGTAACAACAAAAACGAGGCAGCGGACCTTCTTCGGTCGCTGCCTCGCTTGATATCTTTACGCTTTGATGCCGCGGCTGGCGTTCTTGGCGCGCTGCTCGTGGCTCAGGGTGCGCTTGCGCATGCGCAGGGATTTGGGGGTGATCTCCAGCAGCTCGTCGTCGTCGATGAACTCCATGCACTCCTCCAATGTCAGCGGGTGCACGCTCACCAGGCGCATGCTCTCCTCAGCAGCGCTGCTGTTGCGGGTGTTGGTCACGTGCTTTTTGCGGCACACGTTGCACACGATATCGCCCGGGCGGCTGTTTTCGCCGCAGATCTGCCCGGCGTACACCGGCACCTGGCTGCCCACAAACAGCGTTCCGCGCTCCTGGGTGTAGAACAGGCCGTAGGTGGTGGTCTCGCCGGTCTCGTAAACGATCAGCGCGCCCACATTGCGGTGGGGGATATCGCCGCGGAAGGGCTCGTAGCGCTCAAACACGCTGCTCATGATGCCCTCGCCCCGGGTATCGGTCAAAAACTCGCTGCGATAGCCAAACAGACCGCGGCTGGGCACAAGGAATTCCAGGCGCACCCGGTCGCTGCCGTCCATCTTTTCCAGCACGCCCCGGCGGCGGCCCATCTTTTCGATCACCGCGCCGGCATAGGCCTGGGGCACGTCGGCCACCATGCGCTCGATGGGCTCGCAGGTTACGCCGTCGATCTCCTTGAGGATCACCTCGGGCTTGGACACCTGGAATTCATACCCCTGGCGGCGCATGGTCTCGATCAGGATGGACAGGTGCAATTCGCCGCGGCCGCAAACGTTGAAGCTTTCGGTGGTCTCGCCGTCGGTGACCCGCAGGCTCATATCGGTCTGCAGCTCCCGGTACAGGCGGGCGCGCAGGTGACGGCTGGTCACATACTGGCCTTCCTTGCCGGCAAAGGGGCTGTCGTTGACCGAGAAGGTCATGGACACCGTGGGCTCGCTGATGTGCACGAAGGGCAGGGGATCGGGGTTCTCGGGCGCGCACACTGTATCGCCGATGGAGATATCCTCCAGGCCGGTGAGCGCCACGATATCGCCCATGCCCACCTCCTCGGCGGGCAGGCGCTTAAGACCGTCATGGGTGAACAGGCCGGTAAGCCGCCAGGGCGGGGAGACCTTATCCTGCTCCAGGTAGTTGCAGCGCACCACCATCTGCCCGGCCTTCAGCACGCCGCGGCTGATGCGGCCGATGCCGATGCGGCCCACGTAATCGTTGTAATCGATGGTGGAGATCAGCACCTGCGCCGGGCCCTCGGGATCGCCCTCGGGGGCGGGGATATACTTCATGATGGCGTCAAACAGCGGGCGCAGATCGGTGCCTTCCTCGTTCAGATCCAGGGTGCAGGTGCCCTTGCGGGCAGAGGCGTACAGGATGGGCCGCTCCAGCGTTTCGGGATCGGCGTCCAGCTCGATCAACAGATCCAGGATCTCGTCCACCACCTCGGCGCAGCGGGCGTCCGGGCGGTCGATCTTGTTGATGCAGATCAGCACCGGCAGGCTGAGCTCCAGCGCCTTGCTCAGCACAAAGCGGGTCTGGGGCATGGGGCCTTCAAAGCTGTCCACCAGCAGCAGCACGCCGTCCACCATTTTGAGCACGCGCTCCACCTCGCCGCCAAAATCGGCATGGCCGGGGGTGTCCACGATGTTGATCTTGGCATCGTGGTAGTGCACGGCGGTGTTTTTGGAAAGGATGGTGATGCCGCGTTCGCGCTCCAGATCGTTGCTGTCCATCACGCGGTCGGCAACCTCCTGGTTCTGGCGGAATACGCCGCCCTGCTTGAGCATTTCGTTGACCAGGCTGGTCTTGCCGTGGTCCACGTGGGCGATGATGGCGATGTTGCGGATATCGTTGCGAATCATAAAATCAGCCTTTCAAACTATCGGTCAGAACATTTCCCTGGGCGCCAGCTCGGCCAATTCGAGCCCCTTGTTGTTTTCGCCCGCCAGGCGGATGCTCCATTCGTTTTCAAACAGCAGCACATCCCGGCCCTCGGCGTCCCGGGCGCGGGCGGAGGTGGAGGTCAATTTCAGATCGGCCACGGGCTTGGGCGTTTCGATCACCCAGCGCACATAGCCGTAGGGCAGCTGCTCCAGCACCAGATCCACGCCGTACTCGCTCTTTAAGCGGTAGGTCAGCACGTCGAACTGCAGTACGCCCACCACGCCCACCAGGAAATCCTCCCGGCCGGTCTCGTCGCGAATGAAGGTCTGGATGGCGCCTTCCTCGCTGAGCTGCAGCACGCCCTTGACAAACTGCTTGCGCTTCATGCTGTCCAGGGGACGGACCCGGGCAAAGTGCTCCGGCGCGAACACCGGGATCTTTTCAAACTTGATCTTGCGGCCCACGCACAGCGTATCGCCCAGATGGTATATTCCCGGGTCAAACAGGCCGATGATATCGCCGGGGTAGGCCACCTCGATGCCCTCGCGCTCGTCCGCCATGAACTGCTGGGGCTGCTTGACCTGGATTTCCTTGCCGGTGCCGGAGTGCCACACGTTCATGCCCTTGTGGAATTCGCCGGATACGATGCGCAGGAAGGCCAGGCGGTCCCGGTGCGCCGGGTTCATGTTGGCCTGGATCTTAAAGATGAAGCCGGAGAAGCGCTCGTCGTCCGGTTCCACCAGGCCCTCGTTGCTCTCCCGGGGCAGGGGCGGCGGCGTGTATTGCAGGAACCGCTCCAGGAAGGGCTCCACGCCGAAGTTGGTCACCGCGCTGCCGAAAAACATGGGGGTCAGTTCGCCCCGGCGCACGGCCTCCAGATCGAAGCCCTCGCCGGCCTCGTCCAGCAGCTCGATTTCCTCGTGCAGGCGGTTGATGTAATGCTTTTCCAGCATGCCGCTGAGCGCCGGATCCTCCAGCCCCACGGTGGTCTTTTCCGCCTTGCGCTTGCCGTGATCGCCGCCGAAATAGAGCTCTATTTCCTTTTTATCCCGGTGGTACACGCCCTGGAAATCGCCATCCACGCCGATGGGCCAGTTGATGGGGCAGGCATGGATGCCCAGCACGTCCTCCAGCTCATCCATCAGGGCGAAGGGATCCTTGGCCGCGCGGTCCATCTTGTTGACGAAGGTGAAGATGGGGATCCCGCGCATGCGGCACACCTTGAACAGCTTGATGGTCTGGGCCTCCACGCCCTTGGCGGCGTCGATCAGCATCACGGCGCTGTCCGCCGCCACCAGCACGCGGTAGGTATCCTCACTGAAGTCCTGGTGGCCCGGGGTATCCAGAATGTTGATATCAAACCCGTTGAAGGAGAACTGCATGGCGCTGCTGGTGACGGAAATGCCGCGCTGCTTTTCGATCTCCATCCAGTCGCTGGTGGCGTGGCGTTCCGCCTTGCGCGCCTTGACCGATCCGGCCTGGCGGATCGCGCCGCCGTAGAGCAGCAGCTTTTCGGTCAGCGTGGTTTTGCCGGCGTCCGGGTGGCTGATGATGGCAAACGTCCGTCTGCGGGCAACCTCGTCTTTCAGCATAAAGAGTCTCCTTCCGGGGAATTTTTCACAAGCATTTATTATAATGGAAAGCACGTGCCGCTGTCAATGTTCTGCATGGCAAAATATAGAACGATCAGGCGGCGCGCCCGGTTGCAAAGGCAACCAAATTTGGGTATAATGCGTGATGGGAGGGATCATTATGCCGGAACGCTGCCCGCTGTTTTCGCGCTTATCCAAGGAGCAGCTGCGCGATGCCCTGGCGCTGATGCAGGCCCAGGAAAAAAAGTATGCCCGGGGAGAGATCGTGAAAAACGCCCTGGATCCGCTGCATGCCTTCGGCCTGGTGCTGGAGGGGCGCGTCGCCGTATCCATGGAGGATATCGACGGGCGGGAGATGCTGCTCTCCCAGGTGGGCCCGGGGCAGACCTTCGGCGAGGCGATCTGCTACCTGGCGGAGCCGTCGCCCATCCTGATTTCCGCCCGGACGGACGCCCGGGTGCTGTGGCTGCGCTGCGAGGGGATTAAGGGCGCGGCGGAGGATGAGCTGACCCGGCTGCTGCAGACGCGCTTCACCGCCATGCTGGCCCGGCGCACCCTGCGGATGAACGACCGCATCCAGATCCTCAGCCGGGGCAGCATCCGGGAAAAGCTGAACGCCTTCTTTACCGAGTGCGCCCGGGACGCGGGCGGGCCGCGCTTTGAGGTGCCCTTTGACCGGGCGGGGATGGCGGCCTATCTGGCGGTGGACCGCAGCGCCCTGAGCCGGGAGCTTTCCCATATGCGGCGGGATGGGCTGATCGATTACCATAAAAACAGCTTTACGTTGCATATGCAACCGACAAAGGGCGGGCGATAGGGTATAATCCCTCTGCTCCCAAGGGAGCGGAAAGAAGGAACCTGTTATGAAAAAGCTGATTTCCCTGCTGATGATCCTGGCGATGGTGCTGTCCATGACGGCTTGTGCCGCCGCTGAGGACGCGCCGGTGCGCTTGGCCGCCCTGAAGGGCCCCACCGCCATGGGCCTGGTGCAGCTGTTTGATGCCCACGCGGGCGAATACGACGTGCTGATCGCCGGCTCTGCCGACGAGGTCACCCCCAAGCTGATCCAGGGCGAAATCGATATCGCCGCCGTGCCGGTGAACCTGGCCAGCGTGCTCTACAACCGCACTGAGGGCGCCATGCAGCTGATCGCCATTAACACCCTGGGCGTGCTGTACATCGTGGAAAAGGGCGGCGAAGCTGTGCAGAGCCTGGAGGATCTGAAGGGTCGCACGATCTACGCCACCGGCAAGGGCAGCACCCCGGAATATGCGCTGACCTATCTGCTCAAGGAGCATGGTTTGGACATCGCCGCCGACGTGACTGTGGAATGGAAGAGCGAGCCCACCGAGGTGGTGGCGCTGCTGGCTCAGAACGAGAACGCCGTGGCCATGATGCCCCAGCCCTATGTGACCGTGGCCAGCGCCCAGGTGGAGGGCCTGCGCGTGGCGCTGAACCTGACCGAGGAATGGGACAAGCTGGAGAACGGCAGCCGACTGATCACCGCGGGCATCGTGGCGCGCCGGGAGTTTGTGGAGAACCATCCCGAGGCCGTGGCCGCCTTCCTGGAGCAGTTTGCCGTATCCGCCGCCTATGCCAATGAGAACGTGGCCGAGGCTGCCCAGCTGGTGGAAAAGTACATCGGCGTCAAAGCTCCTGTGGCCCAGAAGGCGCTGCCGGCCTGCAATATCGTGTGCATCACCGGCCAGGAGATGGCCGATATCCTGCCCGGCTATCTGCAGACGCTGTTTGACCTGAACCCCGCCGCTGTGGGCGGAAACCTGCCCGGCGCGGATTTCTATCTGGTGAATGAAGCCGAATAAACCGCTGAAAAAAGAAAACCTGTGGCGCTGCGCCGCCGCCCTGTTCTGGCTCCTGGCCTGGCAGGGGGCGGCGTGGCTGCTGCGCCAGCCGCTGCTGCTGTCCTCCCCTGTGAAGGTGGCAAGGCGGCTTTTTTCGCTGCTGGGGGAGAGCGGCTATTATCGGGTGCTGGGCTTCAGCCTGGGCCGGATCTGCCTGGGATTTTTGCTGGGCGCGGCGCTGGGCGCGGCGCTGGCGATGATCGCCGCCCGCTGGGAGCCTGCGGAATACCTGCTGCGCCCGCTGATGGTCACCGTGCGCTCGGTGCCGGTGGCCAGCTTTATCATCCTGGCGCTGGTTTGGCTGAGCGGCAAACAGCTCAACACGTTCATTTCCTTTTTAATGGTGTTGCCCATCGTGTACGGCAACCTGCTGGCCGGGCTCAAAAGCCGCAGCAAATCGCTGGGGGAGATGGCCCGGGTCTACCGCATCCCGCCGGCGCGCAGGCTGCTGTATATCGATTTGCCCCAGCTGAAGCCCCATCTTTTATCGGCGCTGTCCCTGGCCATGGGCATGAGCTGGAAATCGGGCATTGCCGCCGAGGTCATCGGCATCCCCACGGGCTCGGTGGGGGAGATGCTGTATCAGTCCAAGGTGTATTTGGATACCGACGCTCTGTACGCCTGGACGCTGAGCATTGTGCTGCTGAGCGTCGCCCTGGAAAAGCTGCTGACCTTCTTGATGAAACGCGCCTTCGCGCGCCTGGAGCGCCTATGATCGAACTGAACGATATCAGCAAGGCCTTTGAGGGCAAGCCGGTGCTTGCGCATGTATCGCTGCAGGTGCCGGGTGGCATTACCTGTCTGATGGGCGTATCGGGCCGGGGCAAAACCACCCTGCTGCGGATCCTGCTGGGGCTGGAGGCGCCGGATGCCGGGCAGGTGATCGGCCGGCCGG
Organism: uncultured Eubacteriales bacterium; assembly: GCA_902787835.1. GTDB lineage: Bacteria > Bacillota > Clostridia > Christensenellales > Aristaeellaceae > SFMI01. The sequence continues at coordinate 8,433 of CADAHU010000007.1, read as the reverse complement.
AGCGCATCGCCGTGCAGTTCCAGGAGGATCGGCTGGTGGAAACGCTCACCGTGGGCAGGAACCTGAAACTGGCCCTGGGCCGCGCCTATGATGAGCAGCGGGCGGAAAGCTGCCTGACTGCCCTGGGATTGCCGGACAGCCTTGGGCTGCGCGTTTCCACCCTGTCCGGCGGCATGAAGCGCCGGGTTTCCCTGGCCCGGGCGCTGCTGTTCCCTGCTCCCCTGCTGGTGCTGGACGAGCCCTTCCAGGGGCTGGACGACGCCACCCGGCAGCGGGCCATTGCCGCCGTCCGCGCATACGCCCGGGACCGCGCCGCGCTGGTGGTGACCCACGACGCCGATGACGCCGCGGCGCTGGGCGCGAACTTGATCAACCTGTAAGCAAATTGGGAATTTGTGGGGAGGGGGTACGCTTCTCTTTTGAGTCAAAAGAGAAGCAGAAAACCTGCTTTGTCGCCGTAAATGCTGCTGGATTTTCCGCCAACAGGCTTTAACGCCAGTCCCCGTTCCCTGGCAGCACGGCTTTGCCGTGCGTGCGGTGCGCAGAGCGCACCGCTGAACAAAGAGAGAAATCCGGAAAAATGAGCTCGTTCATTTTTCCGGATTTCTCTCTTTGTTCTTTCGCCGGGGAACTCGCTTGGCGACCGCGGTCCAGAGGGCCCGCAGCGCCCGAAAAATGATCCAGTGGATCATTTTTAGCGAGGGCGGGCCGGAAGGCCCCGGACCCGAAGGTCCTTTGGCGCAGGTTTTAGGGCCGCGTAGGCCCTAACGTATCCCTACAACTCCCAATTTACAGATAGCTTTTTCTTATTGAAGTCGGGCAGAAATCAGCTTTCGTTGGGGAAGTCGCCCTCGTACAGGTAGCGCTGGGTGGCGGGGCCGGCCTTGCCGTCCTGGGTCAGGCCCTTATCCCGCTGGAAGTACTTGACGGCCTCCACGGTATCATCGCCATAATAGCCGTCCACCGTGCCGCGGAAGTATCCGGCGCTGCGCAGCGCCCGCTGCAGCTTGGTGACCAGGGAGCCCATGGTGCCCTTTTCCAGGGTCACATAATCGCCGCTGGGATCCGCCGTGACGCGGATATAGGTGTTGGGCACGGGGGTGGTGGTGGGCTTGGGCGTGCGGGTGGCCCTGGCTTCCGCGCTGGTCTTGACCGTGCCGGCAAAGAGCTTCTGCACGGTGCTGTAACCGGCCTTGCCATCTACGGAGAGGTTATTGGCCCGCTGGAACGCGCGCACCGCGTCGGCAGTGGCGCTGCCGTAGGAGCCGTCCACCGTGCCGGAAAGATAGCCCAGGCTCTTGAGGCGGCTCTGCAGCGCGCGCACGGCGGCGCCTTCGTCGCCCTGCTTGAGCGTGTTGCCGATGACGCCCACCACGCTGTGGGCCTTCTTGGCGGATTTGGAGTACAGCTTTTCCAGGGTGCCGGGGCCGGCGATGCCGTCGTCATCCAGGTTGTTGCGCTGCTGGAAGGCAATGATGGCCTGCTCGGTCAGGCTGTCCACCTTGCCGGTGGTGTTGCCCGCCAGGTAGCCCAATTCAATCAGGCGGCTCTGCATGGTGCGCACCTTATCGCCGCTGTTGCCCAGCGTCAGGTAGACGTTGGAGGTCTTGGGGGTGGCGGTGGGCCTGGGGGTAGCGGTGCGCTTGGGCGTGGCGGTAACCTTCTTGGTGGGCCTGGGGGTGGCGGTGGGCTTGGGCGTAGGCGTGGCCTTGGGCCCGGCGGTGACCGCCGTGCTGGAGCCCAGACGCGCCAGAGTGGAGGGACCCACCACGCCGTCGGGCGTCAGCTTGTTCATGCGCTGGAATTCCTTGACGGCGTTCTCGGTATACTCGCCAAAGTCGCCGTCGGCCTTGCCCTCAAAGTAGCCCAGACGGCGCAGCGATTCCTGAATATTGCGCACGCGCTCGCTCTGCTCGCCGCGCTTGATCAGCGTGGATTCGGTGGCGCTGGGATCGGGGGAAGGCGTATCGGTGGGGATCACTCCGGGCACGATGGTGGCCACGCCGATGGTGGGCGAGGGCGTCACCGGGTTCTCCAGGGAGCCGGTGGGCTCGTCCCAGCTTTGCTGGTTGGGATCGGGCGTGGGCGTTTCGGGCACTATGGTGGGAACCTCAGTGACGGGGATCTCCGTATAGCGGTTCCAGGTGGTGGTAGTGCCGGTCTGGCTCTGCTCGTCCGGGTTGACAATGCAGCCGCTGAGCAGCGCGCACAAGGCGCAGGCCAGGCACAGCAGCAGCGCGATTTTTGCCGTATGGCGATTGATCATGGCGTTTTCCTCCCATGCGGATGGATCATCAATAATATTTACAGAAGCAAGGCGTCCATGCCGGTGTATACGATGCCGGAGAGCCCGGCCTTGCGGGCGCCTTCCACGTTGACGGCACGGTCGTCGATAAATACGGTCTGCCCGGCGTCCAGATGGTAGCGCTCCAGCAGCAGCCGGAAGATGCGCGGATCGGGCTTGCTGATCTTTTCCCGGCCCGATATGACCATGCCGTCCACCTGCGAAAACAGATCGCGGAACCGCTCCTCCGCCCGGGCGAAGGGCGCCGGGCCGTAGTTGGACAGCACATACACCCGCTTGCCCAGGGCACGCAGCTGCGGGATCAGCGCCGCGGCGGGCATGGGCTCCAGCAGCTCGTGATAGCGCTGGATGGCCGGCAGCACCTGAGGCCAGAGGCTCTCATCCCCGGCGCTGCGGGCGGCATGGCGGGCCATCTCCTCCTCGGTGATCAGGCCGCCGTCCAGCTGCTCCCACATCGGGCTGCCGTACAGCATATCGCAGGTCACCCGGCTGCGGGCTTCGCCGGTTGCCAGCCGGGAAATATAGGTCTCCGGCTGGAAGGTCAGCAGCACGCCGCCGATGTCAAAAACCACGTTCCGGGCATTCTCGATCAGTGCATTCACGCCGTACGCCTCCATGCATTATGAACCGTATTCAATATAACACAGATTTGTAACAATTTCAACGGTTTTTATGGTGCCTGACAAATGTTGTAACATTATTTTGGTTTTCGCGCAGATTTGCGCCGACGCCTTGACAAGTACGCGCCGGTTGGATAAACTGAAAATGGAAAATTATCGCTGCAAAGGAGGAAAAACGGTGGAGAGACGGAATCCGCGGATCGCGCACGCGCTCTTTTGGGATGTGCTGGCGCTGCTGGGGCTGTCCTGCTATGAATTTGCCATCCGGCTGGATGATATTGCCGGGGAGATCAAAATGGTATCCCATCTGATCGCGGACGGCAGGCTGACCTGGACGGCGTTTTTGACCACCTACATGTGGGATCTGAACAGCTTCCCGGCGGCTGGGTATATGCTGCTGTGCATCCTGCTGGCCCTCTGGGTGATGATCTCCCGCCGGACCCGGCGTGCCTGCGCCTTTATGATCGCCCCGGCCGCCGCGCTGACAGCGCTGGGATTCTCCATGCACACCTCCATCTTTGGCGAAACGGTAAAAACCATCAAGATGCTTCCCGTGGTGGTGCTGCTGGCGCTGTGCGTCGCGCACGTGGCGCTGCGCCCCCGGCGGAAGCCTCAGCCGGAAGGGGAGCCGCGCCGCCGCCTTTGGCCGGAGCCGCCTGCGGAGGAACTGCCGCAGCCAGATCAGCCTGTCCGCCACCGCCGCAGCGACCGTCACCGCGCGGCCTGAACGCCCTGAAAGGAGCATAAAAATGATGAAACGCCTGTGCATAATGCTGGCCCTTTGCGCCTGCCTGATCCTTCTGGCCGTCCCCACCCTGGCCGATACCGTGGGCGTGTATTTCGGCGCGCGCAAGGTGGTTTACCGCCCGGAGAACGGCGTGACGCTGACGATCAAGGCCATGCGCGCCGCGGACACCGATCTGACCATCCGGGTGGCCGATCAGCGCGGCCATGCCTATTCCGCCGTGCTGCCCAAGGGCAAAACCGAGATGCAGATGCTGATCGCCGACGGCTTTGCGCAGGACGGCAGCATCACCTATTATTCCATTATAGAAGGAGCGGGCTACGTGCGCCGCACGCCCGGCGACTGCGCCGCGGTGCCCCGGGGCGCGGCGGCCTATACCTTTGCCGAGGCGGTTTACCAGACCTATGTGGGGCGCGAGTTTTCCATCCGCCTGCGGGTGGAGAACCCGGGGGCGCTGGCCGAGGGAACGCCCATCCGCGTGCTGGACGGACAAGGCCGCGAGGTGGCCTCCTTTGCCCACCAAACCAACCGGGAGGCCTACAAGCTGACCTTTACCGCCGATGAAAGCTGGTATCCCGGCGGCTATCTGTCCGTCTGGGTGGACGGCCGCGATACGGCGGATGATCAGACGCTGGCCGCCGTCGGCATATCCGGCGTCAAGGCCATCTGGGGCGTGGACCGCAGCGATAACAAGATCTCCTTTACCATGGACTGCGGCTCCCATAACCGCTACGTGCCCCGCATTCTGGATATCCTGGATCGGTTCAACGTGAAGATCACCTTCTTTGTTACCGGCAATTTTGCCGCCGCCAATCCCGACCTGGTGCGGGAGATGGCCGCCCGCGGGCATGAGATCGGCAATCATTCCTGGACCCATACCAATTTTGATGATCTGAACAAGGACGAGATTTACAGCGAGTTGACCCGCACCAACGACCTGCTGGAGTCCATCACCGGCCAGAAGATCACGGTGTTCCGCCCGCCCTACGGCCACCTGAGCGGCCAGGCGCGCTCCATCGTAAACGCCCTGGGCATGCAGGCCGTGCGCTGGACCCACGAGAGCATGGACGCCCGCGCCGAGGCCAGCGAGGCCAACAGCCTCAAATATTCCACCCAGAACCTGCGGGGCGGCAGCATCATCTTGACCCACACCAGCACCGCCTGCACCTTGGCGGTGCTGGACCAGATCCTGCAGTTCTACCAGGATAACAATTTTGAGGTGGTGCCGGTGAGCCAGCTGCTGCTGAATGATAACTTTGGCATCAATGAAAACGGCATCCAGTACGCGCTGCCGTAATACGGACGAATTGCAAGAGGTTTTTTATGGCTTCCTTTCTGCAGAAGGCCCGCCGCACGCTGATCGGCGATAAGGCTTTTTACCGCATGGTGCTGGCGATCATCGTTCCGGTGATCATCCAGACCAGCATCTCCAACTTTGTAAACCTGCTGGATAACCTGATGGTAGGCGCGCTGGGCGACGCGCAGATGAGCGGCGTTTCCATCGCCAACCAGCTGATCTTTGTGTTCAACCTGGCGGTGTTCGGCGGCCTGGCCGGGCCGGGCATCTTTGGCGCGCAGTTTTACGGCGCCGGGGATGTGGAGGGCCTGCGACATACCTTCCGCATCAAGCTGCTGGAGTCCATCTTTCTTCTGGCGGTGGCCTTCGCGGCCATCCTGGGCTTCAGCAAGCCGCTGATCACCCTGTTCCTGCAGGGCGACGGATCGCCGGAGCTGGCCGCCAGCATGCTGGATAACGGCCACGATTACCTGATGGTGATCCTGATCGGCCTACCCGCCTTTGCCCTGACCCAGTGCTATGCCGGCACCCTGCGCGAGATGGGCGAGACCCGCGTGCCCATGATCGCCAGCGTGGCGGCGGTAGCCACCAACGCGGTGTTCAACTACCTGCTGATCTTCGGCAAGCTGGGCCTGCCCCGGCTGGAGGTGGTGGGCGCCGCCGCGGCCACCGTGATCAGCCGCTATGTGGAACTGGCCATCGTGATGGTGTTTACCCACAAGCGCCGCGCGCGCTTTGCCTTTATCCAGGGCGCGTACCGCTCCCTGCGGGTGCCCGTGCCGCTGCTGCGCAAGGTGCTGCGCATGGGCGCGCCGCTGCTGCTCAACGAGGTGCTCTGGTCCATCGGCATGAGCACGCTGACCGCCATCTATTCCCTGTGCGGGCTGGTGGTGGTATCGGCGCTGAGCATTACCTTTACCATCTCCAATCTGTTCAGCTCGGTGTATATGTCCCTGGGCACCGCTGTATCGGTGATGGTGGGCCAGGCGCTGGGCGCGGGGGATTTTGAGCGCGCCAAATCGGATGTGTGGAAGCTTATGGCCTTCTCCATCGCCGGCGCGGTGGGCATGGGCATCCTGCTGATCCTCTTTGCCCCGCTGATCCCCCGGGCGTACAGCGGGGTGACCGCCGAGGTTCGCGGCATCGCCACCCGGCTGCTGATCATCACCGCCTGCGCCATGCCGCTTTATTCCTTTGCCCATTGCTCCTATTTTACGCTGCGCTCCGGCGGCAAAACGATGATCACCTTCCTGTTTGACAGCGGATACACCTGGGCCATTTCCGTGCCGCTGGCGCTGCTGATGGTGCAGGTCGTGCATGCCGATATCGTGGTGGTGTACGCCGTGGTGGAGAGCGCCAACATCGTCAAATGCATGGCGGGCTTCCTGCTGGTGCGCTCCGGAAAATGGATCCAGAACCTGACCCAGGTTGTCCATGCGTAGGCTGACGCATGCTGTAACGCCCCCGGAGGAGGGACGCCGGCTGGACGGCCTGCTGCGGGGCGCTCTGGGGCTGTCCGCGCACCGGATCAGCAGCCTCAAATTCCGCGGCGGCATCCTGCTGGATGGCGCTCCGGCCCATACCGACGCCCGGGTCCGGGCGGGACAGGTGATCGAGGCCTTGCTGGAGGATGCGCCGGCGGATATTGCGCCCTATGCGCTGCCCCTGCGCATCCTGTATCGGGATGAGGATCTGGCCGTGGTGGATAAGCCTGCCCCCCTGCCCTCCATCCACAGCGCCCGGCAGGATGCGCATACGCTGGAAAACGCGCTCTTTGCGGCGCTGGACTGCCCGGAGCGGTTCGTTTACCGGCCGGTAAGCCGGCTGGACAAGGGCACCAGCGGGCTGATGCCCGTGGCCCTGACCGCCCACGCCCATGACAGGCTGCAGCGGCAGCTGCACACGGCGGATTATGTGCGGGAGTACCTGGCGGTGGTGGAGGGCTGCCCGCCGGAGTTGGAGGGCGTATGCGCCGCGCCCATCGGCAGGGCGGAGGGCGTGCGCCGGTGCGTGGATCCGGCCGGACGGCCCGCTGTGACCCATTATCGGGTGCTGCGCCGGAGTGACAACGGACGCTCCCTGCTGCGCCTGCGGCTGGAGACCGGGCGAACCCACCAGATCCGCGTGCACATGCAGTTTCTGGGCTGCCCGGTGGCGGGGGATTACCTGTACGGCACGCCGCTGGAGGCGCTGCCCGGGCGCTTTGCCCTGCACAGCGCGCAGCTGCAATTTGCGCATCCGGTGACCGGGCAAATGATGAATTTTGAAAGCCAGCTGCCGGAGGCGCTGGAGGCGCTGCTGGGATGAAGAACGCCCCGTGCTTCGTTGTATCAGTGAAAGGGAGGAATGCAGGATGAAAAGGCTTTTTGCGCTGTGCCTGACGCTGCTGCTTTTGATGGGCGCTGCGTGCGCGGAGGCGGTTTATCCCTATGCGGAGTATGATGCCTTTTGGATCATTCCGGACAGCGATACACGCCTGCTCACCGAGGGCGAGCTTTGGCAGTACACCCAGGAGACCCTGGCCTATATCCGCAACGAGATCCTGGCCCGGGCGGGCTATGCCTTTGAGACGGTCAAGTTTTACAACTATTTTAACGCCAAGCCCTGGTACGCGGCCGGGGGCTTCAACAACGGCCAGGGCCTCAGCCGGGCGTCCTGGACCAACGTGGATACCGTCAAGGCCGTGGAGCGCGCCATGAAAAACCAGGGCACGGACAATGCCGGCGGCATCGATATTGCGCAGATCATCGCTTATCAGAACAGCCAGGGCGGCTATGGCGATCAGCTGGATTATGGCAACAGCCGCGGCGTGGGCGCGGGCAGCACCCTGGGAGACCGTGATCCCGCCTACCGCGATCAGGATATGCGGCGCGGCCCCGTGGTGATGCGCGGCACGCCCCGGCCCCGGTATTGCTATACCAGCCGCTACATCATTCCGGACAGCGACGTGCGCCCGCTGACCGAGGGCGAGCTCTGGTCCTATACCCGGGAGACCCTGCGCTATATCCGCAACGAGATTCTGGCCCGCCACGGCTATACCTTCAAAACCGATAAATTCCTCAGTTATTTTGGCGGCAAGGATTGGTATGCCCCCGGCGGATACAGCGACAGCCTGCTCTCCAGCCTGGAATGGACCAACGTGGATCTGGTCAAGCAGATCGAGCGCGAGATGGACGATCTGGGCACCGCCAACGAGGGCTTCCTGGATATCAGCACCATTATTCACATGCAGGAAACCGGGCAGTGCGCGGAGTGAGCGGCGAAAGGACGAGCAGATCAGAGCCTTACGGGGGAGGGGGTACGCTTCTCTTTTGAGGCAAAAGAGAAGCAGAAAACCTGCGTTTGGCGCCGCTCCTGCTGCAGCATTTCCGCCAACTGGTTATAACGGGAGCCTTCCTTTCTGGAGCCCAGAAAGGAAGCGAAAGAGGCTGCGCTGTCGCCACTGATGTTGCGGGCATTTCCGCCA